>NZ_JBQHUP010000019.1:0-43584 GCF_052065175.1 Dysosmobacter sp. HCP28S3_G4
TACTGTTATTTTGAAAACAAGGCGGCAGCAGCTTGCACCACTTCCACCTTGAATATATTTTGCTCTATTTGCACCGCATTTCGGCGTTTACACAGAATTTGGGACAGACCCTCCCACAGAGCGATTTGCCCCGCGTTTTCGAGAAGGGGTTTACCGGACAGAATGGCCGAACCGTTCATAGTTCCACCGGGATTGGCCTGTACCTTTGTAAACGGCTCTGCGATAAACTGGGTATTGGATTGTCAGTCTGTTCCCAGGGCAAAGGGACAAGTGTTTCTCTTATCTTCCCGATCAACGACTTTGTTGCTGGAGTGCAGGGCTGACACGCTCTGCACTTCTTTCATTTTTGTAAGAAGTGCGTAAGAAAACTTGATACAAACAACTCTGCGCACCCTCTACAATAAAGGCATGGATGATTCATGGAGGTAAGACAATCATTCGTCCGTAAACAATAACGAAGATCACGATTGCCAATGCCGACATTGTGACCTGAACAATCAGGGATTGCAGGAACAGCCCTAATAGCGGACCGAGATCCATTGCCATCAGCGTATCTTCCATCGTTTCCAGCGCTGCCGCATCTATGGCTGTGTCTCCCGCAATGATACCGGCGCTGGCATTGATAACGTGCTGTGCCACATCGAACACAGCCATTGTGATATTGAATGTGTTTGTGATTAACATGACCGCAACGAAGGTCTTGAACACCCACTTGAAAAAAATCCATGTCTCAAAATTCGCCAGATTGTTGTGGTCAATAATCATTTGAATCAGCTCGTAACAGGCGATAAATGTCAGTATCAAGCCTGCTATCGGGATAATCACTGACTCGGAGATGTTGCGTACCATGGCAAAGACACCCGGCGAGAAATTCGCCGGGGTCATGCCAACGGAGGTTGCTATCTCGCCAACCTGGTTGTTGACGGACTCAAACATCCCCGACAGATTACCCATGATGGCTGAAACGAGCATTTCTTTCAGCCAGTCTGTGATCTGTTGGAGTATGCTGTCCAAAGGCGATTACCTCCTTTTTTGCGGATTAACCAAAGAGACCGGAAAGCAGGGGCACAAGAGTGGTTCCGATGAGGGCAACACCGCCTCCTGCCATAAGCTGTTTCATCCCCAATTAGGTGTAAAAACTCTGCTCGATGGCGGGCGGCGGCGTACAAAAAATCTATATGGTGTTGTTAAGAGAACCGTCCCGGCGGGACAGGTCAGGCAGTGACCTGTTCCACCTCCGGGATGGGTTTGAGATTAAAATGAATTTCGATAGAAATGTGTCTTGTTTTATCTTCGTCAATGCGCTCATGCACAACGATTTCTTTGATTAAGCGGTTGAGGGTGGCTGCGTCCAGCTCTGTGATGTTGGCGTATTCCTGAATGGCTTCCACCCATTGTTTTGCATCATTGGCAAGCTGGACTTCATCGGACAGCCGCTTTCTGCCCTCGGACACTTTTGTTTTAAGCTCCGTCTGCTCGGTCTGTGTCTTTTCCAGCATGGTGTTGAAATTCTGCTCACTGATACGCCCTGCAATCATATCCTCATAAAGCCGCATGACCATTTTGTCCAGAACCTCAATCCGTTCCTCGTCCCTTGTAAGGGAGCGTTCCATTGCTTCCCGCTGTTCCCGCTGCTCGGCTTCACAGGTATTGGTCAGGCGGTCGGCAACCGCTTCCCCGTCCATCAGGGCAGCTCTGGCACATTCCCGGATTTTCCGCAGCACATGGCTGTAAAGGGTGTCATAATCAATCCGGTGCTGGGTGCAGTGGTTCTTTCCAAAGGCATTGTAGGTCTTGCAGGAGTAAATCCGCTGGGGATGTTTAGCGTTTGTGTAGCGTACCGTCAGCGACTTCCCACACTCGCCGCATTTTAACAGTCCGGCAAACAGGCTGATTTCATTGGTCTGCCCCGGACGCTGGCGGGATTTCAGCTTGTTCTGCACAATGTCAAAGCTCATGCTGTCAATCAGCGGTTCATGCTGTCCCTCCACCACAATCCAGTCCTCCGGCTTCTTTTCCCCAATCGTGCCGATTTTGAAGCGGTAGTCCTTTTTCTGGGAAGCAATCGCCCCGGTGTAGACGGGATTCATCAAAAGGTCTTTGATAACGGAGAAGTCCCACATATACCGCCCGTTTTCTGGGTCTTTCTTTTCCCATTTGGTGCGGGTATTGCGAAGCCCCCGTTCCCGGTTCCACCATGTAGGGCAGGGGATTTTTTCTTTCTCCAGCCGTCTGCGGATATAGTTCGGACCATGACCGTTCAGGGCATATCCGAAAATCAGCCGCACAATCGGGGCGGTTTCCTCGTCAATGAGCAGATGGTTTTTGTCCTCCGGGTCTTTCCGATACCCAAACGGGGCAAGACACCCGGTAAACTGTCCTTTCTGCGCTTTCAGAAGATAAGAGGAATGGACTTTCTTGGAAATATCCTTGCTGTACATCTCGTTCAGGATATTCTTGAACGGGGCAATGTCGTTGTTATCCCGCAGGGTGTCGATGCCGTCATTCATGGCGATATAGCGGACACCGTTTCTTGGGAAAAAGTCCTCAATCAAATGCCCGGTTTGCAGATAATTACGCCCCAGTCGGCTGAGGTCTTTCGTGATGACAAGGTTGATCTGCCTGCGCTCAATGGCTCTCAACATTCTCTGTAGGTCAGGACGCTCCATGTTAAGACCTGTGAAGCCATCGTCCTGATAGACTGCCACAACCTCCCATCCCTGCTTTTCGCAGTATTTTTCCAGCATATCACGCTGGTTTGCGATACTGGCACTTTCGCCTTGCAGGTCATCGTCCTTTGACAGCCTGCAATAGACCGCCGCACGATAACCCCCGGCAAGTGCCGAACCGATTGTTCTGTATTCCATTTCGTTCATCATAGCCATTTACCCACACAATCCAGACGGTATCTGGCTCTTTTGAACCTCATCTTCATTATAGCCTATATCTTTCTTTTTAGCAAGATATTCTTTTGCATTTGTCTTTCCGTATTTCTGGGAAATCAGGCTGACGAACACATCAGTGGCGTCAAGCTCCCCGTCAAATACAGTGGTCACATGAATCTCTGTTTTGTTTTTTGCCATAGGCAGTTATCCTCCATACATGAAAATAGCCAGACAGAGGGTGTCGGCAACGAAGTCCGGCAACGGACTTCAAAAGACCTTGCAAACAATCTCAATCTGGCGATGGTTACTATTTATACTTTTCTTTTATTTTTTTGTTGTTTTGGTTGTTATAAGGGAGAAAAGCCCGGAAATAAGGGGTTTTTCCCGGCAACCGGCTCGGCAACGGGATAACAACAGGGGGTGCAACGGGCTGTCCTTTTCAGAATGGAAGCTCCATCTGTTCTGTGACCTCCACAAAACCGTCCATCGTTTTTTCAGACGGGTTGCCGGAGTCCGTTGCCGGGTTTTCACGCTCCCAGCCCTTTTGTCTGCCATATTCGGAAAACATTCTTGGGTTTGGGAAGTACCGCCAGCTGGAAATGCACTGGTTCATAATCTCGTTGATTTCCCGGATTTCCCATTGCTTCGGCTCGTCAAAAGCATGGTTCAAGGCTTCCTTATAGAGCTGCTTGGAGCAGACCATGCTCCCGGTGTATTTATCAAGATACGCCTGTATCATCCCGGCTTTGGTGTCCTCCGGCATAAAATCCCGCTGGTGTTCTTTGAGATACCGCTGCATGGCGGGGCTGAAAGCCAGCTTGAACCTGCCGCTTTTATAAATCTCCATCGCTTCCGCCCACATCTGCCCGATATAGGCTCTGGAAGCGGCTTCATCCTCCAAAATGTGAACTTCCGCCTGCTCCGGGTACACCATGACCGGGATAAAGCGGCGGTTGCCGGAACGGTCAAGGGGCAGGAAGTCAAGGGCATTGGAAGTGCCGCCAAACACGCACTGACGGGGGCGGTCTGCCGGGTGGGTTTCATAAGGTATCTTGTAGACCTCTTTCTGCCGGCTTAAAAATGACTTGATTTCCTCAATGCTCTTGGCGTTGGCGGTTGCCATCATTTCCGACATTTCAATAATCCAGTGACCTTGCAGCTTGCGGTACACATTGTCATCGTCCAGCTTCCGCAAATCATCGGAGAACCACTCGTCCCGGACTGCCAGCAGCCGGAAGAAGGTGGACTTTCCAGCCCCCTGACCGCCTACCAGACAGAGCATGATTTCAAACTTGCACCCCGGCTGAAAGGCTCGTGAGATTGCACCCAGCAGGAACAGCTTCAACGCTTCATAGGTGTAATCGTCTGCGTCAGCCCCCAGAAAGTGCCGCAGGCAGAAGCGGATTCGCTCTGTCCCGTCCCACACAAGGGTATTGAGATAGTCCCGGATGGGATGGTACTTGTTTTCATTCGCCACAATCCCGATGGCGTTATCAATCTTTTTCTCATTGGTAAGCCCGTAGGTTTCTTCCAGATAAAGAAGCAGATACTTCATGTCCGTATCGTTCAGGGCGGTGCTTTCTCTGTGAAAACCGATGGGCTTTATGATGTCCTTGCGGTCAGTCAGGATGTTGTATGCGATAGCCCCTGAAAGCAGAGGGTCACGTTGGAATACGGTCAGGCAGTTCCGTATGCTCTGACGGACACCGCCTTTCTCGGTGGTTTCCAGCCCCGCCTTGATTTCCTCAACGCTCTGGGGCGGCTGCATGGCGTTCATAGTGTTTTTTAGTTCTTGCTGCGTCTGCGGCTGCAAGTTCTGCCATTCGCTGTTCAAGCTGTATCACATCCTTTCCGTAGTCCGTAATCAAATCCGCTTTTTCCTCTGTTTCCCCGAACAGCAGCACATCCAGCAGATATTCCACTTGGGCTTGCTTCTGTAAGGCTTCCACAAACCGGGGATGAAAGGCTTCCTCCGGGGAGTGCGGGGCGTAGTCCGTTCTCCATGCCATCAGCAGATGGAGATAATCGGCAAGAATACGGAAGCAGCGATTCTTTGCTTCCTGAAACTGTTCCTCCGGGGATTTCTGCCGGGTCTTGGGCTTTTTTACCTTTCCCGGCGGTTTCCAGTCCTCATAGGAAAGCCCGAAGTCCTGTGCCAGCTGTACGGCGGCTTCTTTCTTTCCCAGCCCATACAGGGCGGCGGCAAAATCAATCACATCCCCATCCGCACCGCAGCCGAAGCAATGGTAACGCCGATCCAGCTTCATGCTTGGGGTTTTATCGTTATGGAACGGGCAGCAAGCCATCCCGTTCCGACCTACATGGATTCCATAATACTCCGCAGCCTGTCTTGTTGTGACGGACTGCTTCACAGCTTCGAATACATTCAAATCTATCCCTCCTTGAAAATAAGAAAAGCACCTGACATTCTCTAATTGAAAATGGCAAGTGCCTGTTAAAGTTCCATATCCTGTTGTCTGTGTTTCTCCTGTGCCGGGGCGGTTCTTTGTGCTTTTTTCTCGTCAGTCTTATCCTGCAAGACTTCTTTGATGGGCTGCTTCTTGGGCGGCTCTTTGCTTTCCTCTGTGCCAGGTGTGGCTTTCCGTACCCAGTAGCGGATGTCCCGCAGCTTCTTCAAATCCTCCTGTACCTCGGTCAGTGGTACTTTCAGCTCTGCGATTTCGCTGAGAAGCGTTTCCTGCTCCTGTTGCAACTCATTTTTCGTTTTATCCTTATCGTCCGGGTGCTTGGCAAGGTAGTCAGCGGCTTTCTCATACCGGGCAACCTCCGGGTGTTCCTGTTTGAATTTCCCCTTTATTTTCTTAAAAAATATCTTCTGGTACTTCTCATAGACAGCCTTACATTCCTTGCAGTCTGTCCGGCTGGCAAGAATCCCGTCAATCACTTTGCTCCGGGCTTCCTTTGGCTTCATCTGATTGCGGTAATCTGCGGCTGATTTCCCGGAAGATTCCAGAAACGCTTCTAAGTCCTCCACAGTGGAAAGCCCCTTTTGCCGGAGATAGGACAGGGCTTCGCTGACTGCCTTTAAGTCCTGTGAAGTTCCCCGGTTCTGTCCAGCCCTTGTCCAGTCCTTCCGTTCTTCCTTTCGTATCTCCATATACTTCATCAGCAGATTGGGAAGAAGTGTCGCTTCCTCCGCCGCCTTTTGTGCAAGCAGCTCCTTCCGTTTTTCTCCCAGCTCGGTAATCCAGCCTTTGAGGTTTTGGATAAGCTGCCGGATGGACTTCATCAGGCGGTTGGCGGCTCTGATTTCCCGGTTCAGGTTGCCGATATTCGTCTGGATACCTCGCTTTTCCATCTGCCGGACAGCAGTCCCCTCATGGACAGTGGGGACTATATCAAGCCCCTGTCTGGCATAGGAACGCAAGTCCACACGCTCCGGGCGGTCATTGGCGTCCAGATAGCGGTTCTGGATAACCTCCCATTCATGCCGCCAGATTTCACAATACTTCTGGTCGTTCCAGTCCACCGTATCCTCCTTGTGGCTTTTCCACCTGCCGGACGGCAGCTTTATCCGTTCCCCATTCTCGTCAAGGTCATAAACCTTGCGGCTCTTGGGAAGCCATTTTCCATGTTCATCCATTGCCCGCATGGTCAGCAGGACATGGGCGTGGGGATTGTGTCCCGGCGGATGGGGGTCATGGATGGCAAAATCAGCAATCATGCCTTTGGAAACAAACTGCTGTTCACAAAACTCCCGTACAAGGACAGCGTACTGGTCGGGCGGTATCTCTCTGGGAATGGTAAGCACCCACCGCCTTGCAAGCTGGGAGTTCCATTGCTTTTCCACCGCTTCGGCGGCATTCCATAAAGTATTGCGGTCTGCATATTCCTGTGGAGCATTTGCCGGGAGCAGGATTTCATTGTGGACGATACCACGCTTTTCCGGGTAGTGCTTTACTTGCTGGTCGTATTCACAGAACAGCTTTTCGCCGCTTTGGTAAGCAGCGGCGGCAACCGCAGACTGCCGCTGGCTGCGCTGAACAATCGTGATTTCGTTGTGTGGACAAGGCATTTCGTGTCCCTCCTTTCGCTAATTGGTGGATGGGGTGGCGTTTTACCACCTCATTTTGGGCAGAAAAAAAGCAGGAGACCTTTTTCAGATTTCCTGCTCGGTGTGCCACTGTGTGAGCGGCGGGTATTTAGTTGTAAAAGTTCGGGACAAGTTGACCCGATGTAAAGCTAACAAACTGGAATTGCACCAAAACAATCTAAGACAACAACGCTGCCCTACTTGCGATTTTTTCTTGTACTGCGGAAACAGTTTCTTGAATGGAATAAGTGGTCGTATCTATAACATTCGATTCATATATTCCCAGATTGCAAAATTGCTCCCACATGGTTTCTACCAATTCGATATTTGTCTTTCGGTCTAACTTTGAGCGTTCAACAGCTCGCTTCAAGGTTTCTTCCTTACTTGCCCTTAAAATAATATAATGCACCTCATAATGTTCCCGAACAAGACTTTGCCACGGCTTTAAAAACCACGGTCCGATAATACCGTCAACAATTACATCATATCCACCACGAGCATATCGCTTCGCAGCTTCTAAAAACGCTTCAATGACAATCAAATTTTGCTCATTTGATTCTGGCAAATGCGGTGGTATTGCCCCTTTACTCAAATAATGATAAAAGTCATCTGTGTGCATATGCACAGACTTTTCCAAATCTGATTCTTTTGCAACAGCAGATGCCGTTGTAGTTTTTCCTGTCCCCGGCGCACCTGTGATTACAATAATTCTACCTTGATTCATCTATATTTTACCTCCACAAATTACGATTTTCTTAATTCTACAAACTGGAATTTGAGTCTCTGTAAAGCTGGAATTAACCCATACAATTATTTTAATTTAGAGGTTCTTACGCAATTATCCGTATTTTGTAATTTTTCAATACTGGAATGCCAGTGTAAATCAGCATTCTCCATTTTTATTAAAGCGAAAAACGTAAAATTGCGGAAGAACCAATTTAGATATTCACAATTTTACTTGCCACAGTATCTCGAAAAACACTGTCATGTTCTACCAGGAGCATGGTCGGGGCAAACTCCGTTATGAGTTGTTCAATCTGCATACGTGAGTACACATCAATAAAGTTGAGCGGTTCATCCCATACATACAAGTGTGCCTTTTCACAAAGGCTTTTCGCAATTAGGACTTTCTTCTTTTGCCCGCCAGAAAAGTCTTTAATATCCTTTTCAAACTGTACACGCTCAAAGTCCATTTTCCTAAGAAGTGCCTTGAACAGACTTTCATCAAGGTTGTTTTCTTCTGCAAACTCGGAAAGGGTTCCACATAAATACGATGTATCCTGTGGCACATAAGAAATTACAAGCCCAGAGCCAAGTGTTACTGTACCCGTATAATCTATGGACTGCCCGACTACCAACTTTAACAGGCTACTTTTGCCACTGCCGTTCTTCCCGTCAAGCACAATGCGTTCTCCCTGTCTTATTTCAAACGAAACGGGTTCACAAACTGAAATGCCATCATAATAAACTACTACATTCGATAATGATGCAATCAAATCTGTATGGTAATTAAGCGGTTGTATCTTGAGGGCTTCTGCGGTTTCCACATTTTTCAGCAATGCTGATTTTTGTTCGATTGTCTGTTGTTGTCTCGCTTCTATAGATTTTGAACGCTTCATCATTTTGGCGGCTTTATGACCGACATAACCTTTATCTGCTGCCCCAATTTTGGAAGCTTCTACACGTTCAGACCATACTGCAGAGCGTTTTGCCGACTGCTGTAATCGTCTGATGTCCTTTTGCAAACGTTCGTTCTGAGCCAGTTCAAATTCTTGCTGTCGCTCAAAATTTGACATCCATGATGAAAAGTTTCCTCTTTGCACTTCGATATTCGCTCGGTTAATCGATAGAATATGGTCAACACAATCGTCAAGAAAGCGACGATCGTGAGAAACTAAGATGAATCCCTTTTTCTTTTTCAGATATGCCGCCACACTTTTTCTCGCTTTGGCATCCAAATGGTTGGTAGGTTCATCAATCAGTAGGAAATGCCCTTCATTAAGAAAAAGAGCGGCAAGCAAAACCTTTGTCTGCTCTCCGTTGGAAAGTGTTTCAAAAGGTCGCCAAAGCACATCGACATCAACATCAAGATAAGAAAGTTCTCGCATAAGTTCCCATTCTTCCGCAAGTGGGCAAACCTCCTGCAATATATCCTCTGTAATACGATTCTTATCTGAAACGGGATAAGGAAAATAATCAAACTGTACGGATGATAGGATTTTTCCGCTATACTCATATTTCCCAAGCAGAAGATTCAGAAAGGTTGTTTTACCTCGTCCGTTTCTGCCCACAAAACCAAGCTTCCAATCGGTATCAATCTGGAAACTGACATTTTCAAAAACATTATCATAACTTGTCGGATATGAAAACGTAAGGTTTTCAATTTTAATCATTGACATAAATATTATCCTCCTTTGCGTGTCATACGATACAAAGTCGGTTCGGTGAATGTTTACTACGTATAGATTTCACCAAAAGGAACCGACACTATACGGAGTGAATCATGTGTAACTATCTGTTCTGCACTATTCATAAAGCACCTCCAAAACAAAATAAGAGCCACAAGAAAGTTTATCCTTGCAGCTCGTCATAGCATAAAATAACACCACTAAGCAAAAGTGGCAACAGCACTATATTGAGTAAGATAGACATATAACTTTCTTGCAATAGACACAATAATGCCAAAGTATAGCACTACCGCATATTTTGATTTTATTTGCAAGAAAAGTTAATCATCTTCCCACCTCTTTCTAAATTTTAAAATATTATACCATAAATCGCAGGCAAATACAGGTGGTTATAAAAATTTAACAAATCGCTTATAATACAATCATATAACTTTACGCATTCCTTACTGACCGTAAAATTCCGATTTATTGCTGACTTTATTATACTTTATTGCCTATCGAAAAGATAGCATATTTTATGAAACTTGTCGGCTGGGAACAGCTTGCAACGCAAGGTGTCCCCAGATGACAAGTCCACAAAAGGGTAGCTGGCGGTAGCCAGCGCAGGGGAAGCGTAGCGTCCCCTGTATGATTTGGAGCAGACCATGACTGCGAAAAATCACAGCCCTCCGGCAAGGAGCCTTCGGAGAACGCAATGCACCAACCTTTGGGTGGTGTATAATTGCGCCCTTAGTAAACTAAGGGGTTTCCGGCTTCTCCCGTTCCAGCAGTTTTTTCAATAGTTCCTGCATGTCCTGTCTGTGAAAAATGAGTTTCAACAACAGCATGACATCATCATCTGTCAGACGTTCCGGTTCTTGCAGAAAACTTTCCAGCATACCGCCACGGGTACAGAGCCGGTGCGTCCGTTCCTTTCGGGTAAGCTGTTTCAACTGGTGCTGCAATGCCTTTTCATCATTGATGGCTTTCCGCAGTTTCTTTTCGCTTTTTTCCAACTCCCGATTGAGTTTTTCCAGCTTTGAGGTATCAGGCAAGGGCAGCGTCCTCCTTTCCCGGTATCAGAACATAAATCCTGTTTGGTTCTCCAACGCCCTGACGCACCCGCATGATAAGTCCGGCGGTTTCCAGTTCATTCAAAGAACGCTTGACCGTCATGGGGCTGCGGGACAGGACTGCGGCAATGGCTGTGACAGGGAAGCACACAAACAGGATTCCGTTCTCGTCCTCCTGTCCTTTGGACAGCATATCGTCCAGCATCCGGCAGTACATGACCTTTGCGGTGCTGCTGACTGGAAATCCTGTCAACGCTATGGGAAAGGGCATACAGGGCGGCAATGGTGTGTCTATCGTCATAAATTCAAAATTCATTCGGTGTGTTCCTCCTTTTTCTTTGCTCGTTTGGATAAATAACGGGGGCAGTCAATCACAACCGCCCGGAAGCTCTGCCTGCACCCATGCTGGCATTTCCTGCATAATTCGTTGTAAGTGACACGCCCCCGGTCATTGAGGTAAAAGGAAAGCTCATGCTTCCTCTTTTTGCTCATTCTCGGCATATTGCGCTTCCTCCCGTTTTTGTGTATGGTTTCGGGGCGATTTTCGGAAAAATTACAGCCATAGAGCCGCCTAAAATCTCCCGAAGTATCAGCGATAGGGTAGACTATCCCCCTATCAAATTGTCGTATTTCGGTGTCAGTTCGCCAGTTCTCCCCGGTGTCGTTCCTCCCCTGAATCTCACAGCGGCGTATCGCTCCCTTTGGTACGCTCGTTTCGGTCAGGGTTCCTCCATATCCCTGCCAAAAGTCATGGCACTACATCGCCGGGGAAGCATATCCCACACAGGCTGGTCATTCGATTGGAATAATCCATCGATGAACTACCTGTATCATAGAACATTTTTGTGCCCTGTGCCGTATGTCCACAAAGTAGGAATTAGGGGTAAAAATCAGAAATTTCCACGATTGCGGAAAGTGTGATATAATCCAGTTAAACGACAGCAATGAAACCGCCGGAAAGGAGCGTGCGCCCATGAAAGGAGCAACAAGCATACAGGAACGCCTTTGGGAACTCCGCAAGGACAAAGGCTTAAATCTGGAAGAACTATCAAAGCTGACGGGTATTTCTAAATCAGCCCTTGGCAGTTATGAAAAAGAAGATTTTAAGGAAATCAATCATGGAAACCTCATCACGCTGGCAGAATTCTATGGGGTTTCCGTTGATTATCTGCTGTGCCGGACAGAGAACAAGGAGCAGATCAATACGCCATTGACGGAGCTGCATTTGAACGTTGAGATGGTTGCACTTCTGAAAAGCGGTCGGATTAACAACCGTCTGCTCTGCGAACTTGCCACCCATAAGGATTTTATTAAGTTTCTTGCGGACATTGAGATTTATGTGGATGGAATTGCCACCATGCAGATTCAAAACCTCAACGCCCTTGTCGATACTGTCCGGCATGAAATCATTGAACGGTATCGCCCCGGAGAAGATGACCCGCATTTGAAAGTGCTGCAAGCCGCCCATATCAGTGATGATGAATATTTCAGCCACATGGTTCTGGATGACCTCAATCTCATTATCCGGGATATTCGGGAAGCCCATAAAAAAGACAGTGAGAGTGCGCCCCAGACCACCGTTGCCGATGAACTGAGAGAAAATCTAGAAGCAGTCGAAAATTTCAAGGGCAGCCGTTTGGAAAAACTGGCAGTGCTTTACTGCAAGCAGCTTGGTATCAACTACAAAAATTTATCAGAAGAAGAATTTCGCTGGCTCATTCGGATTCTACAAAAATCAAAGAAAACAGGAACTCCTATCAGTCAAAGGAAAAAACGGTAAAGAAAAACCGCTGTTGCATGGTTGTGTTTGCTTCCATGTAGCAGCGGTTGGTGCTATACTTATTCAGTTAAAATTTCAAAGCGATAAAGTGGAATTTATCTTAGAAATTACGGCAATGTTATTTTGATAAACTTTCAAGAATTGAAATATCATGCTTATCTTTATCTCTTAATTCATAACCTGAATGGAAAACTCTTTGGCCTTTTAAGGATATACAAGGAATTGTTTTTCCTTCAAAAAAAGCACTACCAAAGTAATCTTTTTCAAACTCATACCAGCCACCCTCTAAATCAGCTTGTTTTGAAGTTCCGTCCTCACTTAAAACGAACGGGTGAATGTCTAAGTAACCAAGTTCATCACTATATAACTCTATTCTAACCGGTTTCCAGTCTGTATCAATTTTATAGCCCAGATTCAAAAGCACATTTAACAATTTTTCCGTATGTTGAGCATCAAAATTTATATCTATATCTCTATGAATTCTTGTTTGTTTACCAGCTAAAATATCTACACCCCATCCGCCATCCAACCAGTATGTAATTCCAGTATTTTCGAATAATTCTATTACTTTCATTAAATCTTCTTTTGTTGTTATTTCTTTTCTACCCATACAAAGTCTCCTTTACAACTTCTAATTTGTAATAATCATTCTACCATACCGTTATGAATAAATCATCTCATGTAAAACAATTTCTTCTGCCCGGTTGTGAATGTTATTGCAACGCTGCACCCATTCCATTTGACGGGTACGCTTCAATTCCTCGGTCACGCCCTCGGCAGCTTTCATCTGCTCCATGATGGTGTCTAACCGTTTCTGTGCCTGTTCGTTCAGGTCTGCAAGATATGTCCACAATTCCCCGGTCAGGGTCAATGTGTGTAATCTGGCTGGGCAGACTTCTCTTAAATATTCCCGGTGCATCCGTCCGTACTTTCCGATGGGGCGGTGTTCCTCCGGCAACTTCAAGTCCGGGATGTAGTAATCTCCAACAAGGATATAATCAATTCCGTTTTCTTTTATTCTTGGTTTCAATTCGCTCATGTTCCTTACCTCCTGTGGAAGCAGGCTCGTCTGGTACTAACTCAATCACATCGGTAATCTCACAATTCAGCGTTTCGCAGATACGGGCTAATGTATCCATGCTGATGTGCTTTCCCTCTTTGCTCATGTTGGCAATCATATTTGTTGTCATACCAGCGGCAAGCCTTAAATCCTCTTTTCTCATATCACGCTCTAACAGTGTGTGCCAGAGTGGTTTATAGCTGATGTGCATATTGTTTTCCTGCCTTTCTATCCATACCACCGGAGCGGCTGCCCCGGCAGGAACTTTTCTCTTATTATAGCACCAATCTTGTGAAATCACAATTTATTCTTGTAGACTGCCGCTGATACCGTCTGGATTGTGCTTTTCCTTTCTTTTTGTTCCCTTTAATTAGCCATGAACTGCTTCATGCCCTGGGACTTTGCGCCGGGGTTGTCGTTGCCGTAGCCTTCGAGCAGGTTGATGGCTCCCCAGATGCCGAGACCAGCGCCGAGGGCGATAACGAGGGTCTGAAGAACAGTTACTGCGCTGTTGAAAAATGCCATATATTTTTCCTCCTTGATAGAAAATAGGGTTGGGAGCTTCTATCCCAACCCGTGATTGATTGGTTCTTGAGCTTCCAGCGGCTGATTAGCCGAAGAGACCGGAGAGCAGAGGTACAAGGGTAGTACCGATGAGAGCGACACCGCCACCAGCCATGAGCTGCTTCATACCCTGGGACTTTGCGCCGGGGTTGTCGTTGCCGTAGCCTTCAAGCAGGTTGATTGCACCCCAGATGCCGAGACCTGCGCCGAGAGCGATAACGAGAGTCTGAAGAACGGTTACTGCGCTGTTGAAAAATGCCATATACGTTTCCTCCTGATATTTGAAATGGATTTTGAAATGAAAAAAGCCCTCCGCAATACCGGAGAACCGGTCGGAGGGCAGAAACAACGGGACTATTCAACTGCAATCATATCCTTCAGTTTATACGGACATCTGACAAAATAGCAGAAGCGGTACTTCCATCGGGGTTGATAATACTCGCAGTCTTTGCAACATTTCGGCTTGTCACGGCGATTGCGTTCATACTCATACATATCAACGCACCCCCACTTCCTTCATAATCTTCCTGGTACACCAGCCGATGCAGGGATGATCCCGCCCATAAGGACAACCTTCACATTCCGACTTCGGCTTTGGGGATACGGAGATTAAGTAGTAACAATTTTCTTCGCCCAGACAGCAGCCCGTTTTATTGTTTTTCCAAAAATGACAGTAGCGGCAGTCGTTTGGCTTGTCTGGGGAATAGACGATTTTACTCAAAAATCAAACCTCCAATCTTTCAGATTTACCCATGAATTTTGGGCATAAAAAAAGAGCGTCTATCCATCCCCGATACAGGGGCAAATAGACGCTCTATGTACATGGTAGTATTCAATTTTATTTCTTATAACGGCTTAGCACTCGGAACATCCGCCTTTTGAATTAGCAAGGTTTTTAGCACGTTTTTTCGCCTAATTAGCTGGAAGCGCATTTTCATTAGCAAAAACGGCCCTTTTTCTGCTAATGATTAGCAGAAATTTTTGTCTTATCACAGCAGTTCGATTTTTTAGGGCTTGTCAAAAATCAGAATTTGAAGTAAAATTTGAAAACATTATTTCGTCTCAGCAATCACACTGGAATTTGTTAAAAAAAGCCGAAAACCCTTGAAAACAAAGGCTTTCGGCGTTGTTAGCTGGCGTCCCAAAGAGGACTTGAACCTCCGACCCCACGCTTAGGAGGCGTGTGCTCTATCCAACTGAGCTATTGGGACGTATTTAATTTTTTTGTCAGCCTCCGTAATTATCGGACTCAGCTCCCAACTAAGGTTTTTCCAAGGTGAGCGTTGTAACGTAACCTTAGGAGGCGAACGCTCTATCCTACTGAGCTACAGAGACATTTATTCAATTTTTGGCTTATTTCCTGGGTTTTTGGAACTTCAGCCTGTATTAAGAAGGCTCCGAAGAGCGGTTCTTCTAATCAAAAAGAGGTCGTTTTTCGACCGGTTTATTAGCAGCATCCGTATAATTGACCCTTCCGCCATTGTTAGACGGGAAGTCGGAACTGTCGCGTCGGGAGTCAATTCTCAAGAAGATTTGAACTCACAACAGAATTACTGTTTTTCAGCAGACTCGTGCTCGCCCTTTTTCTTAGGAGGCGTGTGCTCTATCCAACTGAGCTATTGGGACGTATTTAATTTTTTTGTCAGCCTCCGTAATTATCGGACTCAGCTCCCAACTAAGGTTTTTCCAAGGTGAGCGTTGTAACGTAACCTTAGGAGGCGGATGCTCTATCCTGCTGAGCTACGGAGACGTATATGAAGTTTTAAGGCGGGGTCCTCCCCAAAAGGTGTCCGCTCCTCGTTCTCTTAGGAGGCGACCGCTCTATACGACTGAGCTACCGGGGCATTTTATGGGCTGCGGGCTTCAGCGGGTCTTATTTTACCCGTTTTTGTCCCGGCTGTCAACGCCGGAGCGGGAAAAAGCCGCCCGGCGGACAAAAGAAAAGACCGAGGGTGTCCGGATGTCTCCGGACGCCCTCGGGTTTTCAGAGAACTGACAGGCTGGCTCCGCCGGCTCACGCCCAGCGCAGGGCCCGGACGCGGATGACGCCGTTGAGGGACTTGACGTCCTCCAGGACTGTGGCGTCCACCTCAGAGTTCAGGTCCACGATGGTGTAGGCGTAGTCGCCCTTGGACTTGTTGCTCAGGTTTTCCACGTTGGCGCCGTCCTTGCTGAGCAGGGCCGTGATATTGGCCAGCATGGCGGGGATGTTCTTATGAATGATGCACAGCCGCACCACGCCGCTGGGCTCCTGGGACACGGCGGGGAAGTTCACGGAGTTGCGGATGTTGCCGTACTCCAGATAGTCGATCAGCTCGTTAGCGGCCATGACGGCGCAGTTCTGCTCGCTCTCCGGCGTGGAGGCGCCCAGATGGGGGAAGGCCACCACATGGCGGGCCTGCATGATCTTGTTGTTGGGGAAGTCCGTGACGTAGCAGGCCACCTTGCCGGTCTCCAGAGCGGCCATCATGGCGTCGTCGTCCACGATCTCGCCCCGGGCCAGGTTGATGAACCGGGCGCCCCGCTTCATGGCGGCGATGGCCTTGGCGTCGATCATGTGGCGGGTGGAATCCGTCAGATGGATGTGGACGGTGATATAGTCGGACTTCTTGTACAGCTCGTTGATGTCCTTCACCACGTGGACGTGACGGTCCAGACGGAGGGCGGAGTCCACGGACAGGTACGGGTCGTAGCCGTAGACGTCCATGCCCAGGGACAGGGCGATGTTGGCCACCAGCGCGCCGATGGCTCCCAGGCCGATGATGCCCAGGGTCTTCTGATAGATCTCCGGCCCGATGAAGGCGGCCTTGCCCTTTTCCACCACGGTGGTGACATCCACGCCGGCGTCCACCTGCTCCTTCACCCAGCGGGAGGAGCCCTCAATGTCGCGGGAGGCCAGCAGCATGGAGCAGATCACCAGCTCCTTGACGGCGTTGGCGTTGGCGCCGGGGGTGCTGAACACGGCGATGCCCGCCTGGGAGCAGCGGTCCAGGGGGATGTTGTTGACGCCGGAACCGGCCCGGGCGATGGCCAGCAGGTTCCGGGGGAAGGCATAGTCGTGGAGCTTGGCGGAGCGCACCAGAATGGCGTCCTCGTTCTCCTCGGCGTCGGAGACGATGTATCGCTCCCGGTCAAACTGGCTGATGCCCACAGGGGAGATCTTGTTCATTGTTTTGATGTGATACATGACAGTATCCTCCAGATGCTGACGACAGTACGTCAGAAATACTTGCGGCGGAACGTGCGGCGCTGGCGCCGCTTCCGCAGCAGCACTTCTTATTATAGGAAGGTGCTTCGCGGCAGTCAAGCGGCGGAAGGGAAAAAAGAGGGAAATTTTTTTGCTTCTTTGTACAAAAAGGTACTCCGCGGGAAAAACCGCCGGGGCAATTCGCAGAAAAGTGTTATTTTTTGAAAAAAGCCGGTTGTTTTCTCTTGAAAACGGCAAAATGGTGGCATATAATATTTGGCTGTGTGTAAAAAGTCTTGCGGAGCGGCGCTGTCTGCCCCGTATCGTAAGGAGATCGATTTATGCAGAATGAAAAACTGAGAAATGTGGCCATCATCGCCCACGTCGACCACGGCAAGACCACCTTGGTGGACCAGATGCTGAAGCAGGGCGGCGTGTACCGCGCCGGTCAGGAAGTGGTGGACCGTGTCATGGACTCCGGCGATCTGGAGCGTGAGCGGGGCATCACCATCATGGCCAAGAACACCGCCATCCGCTACAAGGACGTGAAGATCAACATCGTGGACACCCCGGGCCACGCCGACTTCGGCGGCGAGGTGGAGCGCATCCTGAAGATGGTCAACGGCGTTATCCTGCTGGTGGACGCCGCCGAGGGCCCCATGCCCCAGACCCGCTTCGTGCTGAGCAAGGCCCTGGAGCTGGGCCACCGGGTCATCGTGGTGGTGAACAAGATCGACCGCCCCGACCAGCGCATCCACGAGGTCATCGACGAGGTGCTGGAGCTGCTGATGGACCTGGACGCCACCCCCGAGCAGCTGGACTCCCCCATGCTGTTCTGCTCCGCCCGGCAGGGCATCTGCTCCTACTCTCCCGACGTGCAGGGTACGGACCTGAAGCCCCTGTTCGAGACCATCCTGGAGTATATCCCCGCGCCCCAGGCGGAGGTGGACCAGCCCTTCCAGATGCTGGTCAGCTCCATCGACTACAACGACTTCGTGGGCCGCATCGCCATCGGCCGCATCGAGCGGGGCACCCTGAAGCAGAATCAGGAAGTGGCCATGTGCAACTACCACGCCCCGGAGGCCGTCCTCCGGAAGGCCAAGGCTACGGCCATCTATGAGTTCGAGGGCCTGGAGCGCACCGCCGTCACCGAGTCCACCGCCGGCAACATCATCGCCATGAGCGGTCTGCCCGACGTCACCATCGGCGACACCATCTGCGCCTCCGACTGCGTGGAGGCCCTGCCCTTCGTGCAGATCTCCCGCCCCACCCTGGAGATGACCTTCTCCGTCAACGACTCCCCCTATGCCGGACGGGAGGGCAAGTACGTCACCTCCCGCCAGATCCGGGACCGGCTGTACCGGGAGACCCTGAAGGACGTGTCCCTGAAGGTCAGCGACACCAATGTGGAGACCGCCTTCAACGTGGCAGGCCGGGGCGAGATGTCCCTGTCCATCCTCATCGAGACCATGCGCCGGGAGGGCTATGAGTTCCAGGTGTCTCCCCCCCGTGTGCTGTATCAGCAGATCGACGGCAAGCGCTGCGAGCCCATCGAGCGGCTGGTGGTGGACGTGCCCGCCGAGAGTGTGGGCTCCGTCATCGAGAAGCTGGGCCAGCGGAAGGCCGACATGGTGGAGATGACCCCCGTGGGCGACCGGATGAAGGTGGAGTTCCTGATCCCCGCCCGGGGCCTGTTCGGCTACCGCAACGACTTCCTCACCGACACCAAGGGCGAGGGCATCATGGCCTCCGTGTTCGACTCCTACGCCCCCTACAAGGGCGACATCCAGCGCCGGGGCATGGGCAGCCTCATCTGCTCCGAGACCGGCGAGTCCATCACCTACGGCCTGTTCAACGCCCAGGAGCGTGGCACCCTGTTCATCGGCGCCGGCGTGCCGGTGTATGAGGGCATGGTCATCGGCATCGCCAACCGGGGCGAGGACATCACCGTCAACGCCTGCAAGAAGAAGCAGCTGACCAACACCCGGGCCTCCGGCTCCGACGACGCCCTGCGTCTGGTGCCCCCCAAGCAGATGAGCCTGGAGCAGTGCCTGGAGTTCCTGGCGGACGACGAGTTGCTGGAGGTCACCCCCAAGAGCCTGCGCATCCGCAAGAGCATCCTGAACCACGAGCAGCGGATGAAGGCCATGCACGGCAAGAAGTAAATTCTCCCCCCCAAAAAAACACCACTCCCCGGACGGCACCGCCGTCCGGGGAGTTTCTGCGTATATGGAGCCGTGTCACACCTGAGGCGCGCCCAGCAGCCGGGCCAGGTTGTTCCAGAAGATGTCCCGGATCAGGGCCTCGCCGTAGCCCCGGCGGGCCATGGCCTCCGCCAGAAGGCCCATGTCCTCCGCCCCCCGGATGCCCCCCGCGCCGGTGATGCCGCCGTCCCAGTCGGAGCCGAGAGCCACCGTCTTCTCGCCGCCCAGATCCAGGAAGTGGTCGAAGTGGGCCAGCAGGCTGTCCATGGAGCCGCCGCCCACGAAGACGGTGTACAGGTTGACGCCAACCACGCCGCCGCTGTCCCGGATGGCCCGGAACTGGTCGTCCGTCAGATTGCGGGTGTGGGGACAGACGGCCCGGCTGTTGGAGTGGCTGGCAAAGAGGGGACCCTCCGCGATCCTGACCAGGTCCCAGAAGCCCGGGTCCGACAGGTGGGACACGTCCGGCAGGATGCCCAGGGCATACGCCCGGCGGGCGAAGGCCCGGCCCACGTCGGACAGTCCCCGCTCCGGCTGCTCCAGATGGCTGCCGGAGAGGGCGTTGGCGTGGTTCCAGGTGAGGTTGACGCTGCGGACGCCCCAGGCGGCGGCAATCTCCAGCCGGTCCGGGTCGCAGTCCAGCAGCTCTGCCCCCTCCACGGACAATGCCGCGTGGGTCATCAGCTCCGGGTATTTCTCCCGGGACGCCCGGAACAGGGCCTGCTGGCGGCAGGCCCTGCGGAACAGGCCCTCCGGCGGCATGTGGGCGGCGTCGTGGTAGATGGCGAAGAGCTGTCCGGCGGGGCGGTAGGCGGACAGCCGGGTCAGGTCGCACTGTCCCGTTGTCCGCAGCAGGCGCTCGCCGGTGTTCAGGCAGCGGCTAAGGGTGTCGCAGTGGGCGTCAAAGTAGGGGAGAGGGAAAAGAGTCATGGCGGAGTCCTCCTGTTGATGATGTTCGTTGCACTGTTCCAGTATAGCATCAAACCGCCGTGTCTGCACCGGCAAAACAAAAGACCCGCCGGAAACGCGGCGCGCTTCCGGCGGGCGGATATCGGGACAGGGGAGAGGCGTCACAGCCCCTCGGACTCCGGCTCCGCCGTGGGGGTGTGGTGGATGGGCTTCCACTCCGGCTTGCGGAACAGGGCCGTCACGGCGATGGGCAGATAGGTCAGCATGAACACCGGGAACAGGGGCAGATAGCACACCTTCTTCCACCGGCTGGCGGGGATGCGCCGCCACTCCGTCAGCACCGTGGTCAGACCGCACAGGAACATGAGGGCGTAGTAGCCCGCGGCCACATATTTGGCGATATCCAGCAGCAGGGAGGCCGTCAGTCCGGCGGCGGGGTGGAGGAGACAGTGCATGGCCAGCAGTCCGCCCAGCAGGAAGACGGCGGCGGCCCCCAGCAGGCCGGGGATCAGGTTGAACAGCATGTCGCAGCAGGAGATGCCGTGGACGCCGCCCCGCAGGCTCTCCCGCAGCAGGGCCGGCGCGTATTTGGCGTCCACCTGATAGAAGCCCCGGGACCACCGCAGCCGCTGGTCCCAGGACTGGCGGAAGGCGGTGGGCTGCTCGTCGAACACCACCGCCCGGTCGCAGTAGCCGATGGCCCTGTCCCGGACGGCGCAGTCGGCGGAGAACTCGATGTCCTCCGTCAGCAGATGGAAGGGCCAGCCCCCGTTCTCCCGAATCAGCCGGTCGGACACGAAGAACCCGGTGCCGCCCACGGCGCAGTTCAGCCCCAGCAGGCTCCGGGGGAAGTTCAGAAACCGGGACTGGCGCAGGAACCAGATGGAGTAGCCCGCGGAGATCCAGTTGTCCCCGAAGTTCTTGGAGCTGCGGTAGCAGGTGATGGCGTCGTAGCCCCCACGGCAGAAGGTCTTGTTCATCTCCGCCGTGAAGTTCTCGTCCACCACGTTGTCGGCGTCGAAGATGAAGTAGCCCGCGTAGTGCCGGCTGGCGTGGAGGGTCAGGAGCTTCTGGAACAGGAAGTCCAGGGCGTAGCCCTTGCCCACCTCCCGGGCGTTCCGGCGGACGTAGACCGTGGCTCCCGCCCGCTCCGCCACTTCGGCAGTGCGGTCGGTGCAGTTGTCGGCCACCACGTAGATGTCCAGTTTGTCCGCCGGATACCGCTGGGTCCGCAGGCTCTTGATGAGTCCGCCGATGACGCCCTCCTCGTTCCGGGCGGAGATGACGGCGGCGTAGCGGTGTTCCTCCGGCGCCTCCGGCTCGGCGAATATGTACTTGTTGGCAAGGCCCACCAGCATATACAGCAGCGTGGCCACGCCGAAGGCCAGCAGCACCAGCAGAAACACCATGTTCCAGATGTGCAGTCCAAAGATCATGTTCACGGACCCTCTTGTCCTCAGAATTTTTGTGGTTGATTCAGCAGACATTATTATAAAACTCCACACCTGTTTTGCAAGTCGGATTTGGACAAATGCGCCAAAGTGTCAAAATAAATTCAGACAAAATTCACAAATATGGGACACTGTGCGCGGTTTCGGCCGTTTTTGATGGATGGCGGGAGCGTTTCCATAAAATATCCGGAGACATCTTTCCCGTTTCTGTGGAAATCCGGGGCGGAACATGATAGAATAACCCCAATCAAGTTCGCCGCTCCGGCGGCGCTGAATATACGGAGGAATCGCCCCTATGACCATCAAGATCACCACTGACAGTACCTGCGATCTGCCCGCCGCCCTTCTGGAGCAGCGGAACATCACGGTGGCGCCCCTGGGCGTCGCCAAGGGCGGGAAGCTCTATCACGACGGCGTGGACATCAGCATCTGGGACATTGCCGCTCATGTGGACGGCGGCGGTGAGATCACCACCACCTCGGCGGTGAACATCGCGGACTACGAGACGCTGTTCGCGCCCCTGTCGGAGCGGTACGACGCCGTCATCCATATCAATCTCGGCTCCGGCTTCTCCAGCTGCCATCAGAACGCCCGGGCAGCGGCCCAGGAGTTCGGCAACGTGTACGTGGTGGACTCCGGGAACCTCTCCAGCGGCCACGGCCTGGTGGTGCTGGCGGCGTCGGACGCGGCGGCCGCCGGAAAGTCCCCAGCGGAGATCCTGACGCTTCTGGAGAAGCTGATCCCCCGGGTGGAGGCCAGCTTCGTCATGGACCGGCTGGAGTACATGAAGAAGGGCGGGCGTTGCTCCGCGGTGCTGGCCCTGGGGGCCAATCTGCTGCGGCTCCACCCCGGCATCCAGGTCATCGACGGAAAGATGTCCGTGGTGAAGAAGTACCGGGGAACCATGGAGAAGGCCATCGCCGACTACATCCATGACCGGCTGGATGGCCGGACGGACATCGACACCAGCCGGGCGGTGCTGGTGGACTGCTGCCGCGCGCCGGGACTGGTGGAGACCGCCAGAGACCTTCTCCGGGCGGACGGCCGGTTCGGAGAGATCATCGAGGCCAAGGCGGGCTGCACCATCTTCTCCCACTGCGGCCCGGACACCCTGGGCATCATGTTCCTCCGCCGCTGAGCGGCGGCCCCGCACAGGCCATTTGATCGGGTCTGCCCCCCAAACAGAACGCCCCCTGACACGGCGGATGCCGCGTCAGGGGGATTTTTGCGCTGAAAATGGCCTTATCCGGCGAAGACCTGCTCCTTCATCCGGGAGGAGATATAGGCGGGCACCTGGTCCACAGGGATGTCCAGCGCCACGGCCAGCTCGCCGAACAGCAGACGCTCCGCCTGCCGGCCGTACTTCTCGTCCACCATGCCAAGGCGGCGGTTCTGCTTTTCCGCCTGACGGCGCTTCTGATAGACCGACATGGTCAGCTCCAACAGGTCCCGGCCGTTGCCGGACTGGAGGAGGGTCTGATACCGCTGGGAGAGAAGCTGCAGCGTCCGCTCCCGGAAGGCCTCCGGCTGGATGGTGGGGATCTGGGCGATGAGGGCCCGGGCGTCCTCCGCCGACATGACGGGGCGCATCATCCGCTCGCCGCTGTCCAACGGGGTGTAGATGACGCCGTCCTGATACAGGGGCTTCAGGAGATAGAACTGCTTTCCGCTCCGGTCCCGGGGGTCCGGATTGCCCAGTCCCTCCACCCGGCACACGCCAGCGGAACCATAAAAGACCAACTCACCTGCCTGATACATTCGCTGAGACCTCCTTTACAAAAACAAAGATTTCACCGTTTCCGGTAAAATTAGATACAGATACCATACAATTCTATTTTACACAGTTTTTTTGAAAAACGTAATTGGAAAAATACAAAAAAATAGAAAAATTTCATTGGGCAATTTGAACGGAAAAACGCATTCCACGTACTTTTTCCCGCAGATGCGCGGGATCGGGACAGGGGGGCGGCATGGATCGGTTTTACAAACACTTTACAGACTTATGGTGACGGATTTGACTTGCCGTCCCTTATACTGTGACCATACCGCACGAAGGTAAAACGATCAAAAAGCTGAAAAGGAGATCTTCCGAGATGAAGAAACGTATTTTGACTCTGCTGTCCCTGGCCATGACCGCCGCCGTTCTGACCGCCTGCGGCTCCAACGGCTCCGCCCCCGCCGCTTCCACCCCTGCCGCCTCCAACACCGGCAGCAGCCAGCCCGCCGCCGTGGAACTCAGCGGCACCGTGTCCACCAACGGCTCCACCTCCATGGAGAAGGTCATCGGCGCCATCAACGAGCAGTTCATGACCGACAACAAGGGCGTCACCGTTACTTACGACGCCACCGGCTCCGGCACCGGCATCGAGGCCGCCTCCAACGGCACCTGCGACATCGGCCTCAGCTCCCGCGCCCTAAAGGACGAGGAGAAGGCCAACGGCCTCACCGGCACCACCCTGGCCCTGGACGGCATCGCCGTCATCGTCAACGCCGGCTCCACTGTGGAGGACCTGACCGTTGACCAGATCTATGACATCTTCACCGGCGCCGCTTCCGACTGGAGCGCCGTGGGCGGCAATGCCGGCGAGATTGCCTGCATCGGACGTGAGGCCGGCTCCGGCACCCGGGACGGCTTCGAGAGCATCACCGGCACCAAGGACGCCTGCAAGCTGGCCCAGGAGCTGACCTCCACCGGCGCCGTCATCGAGGCCGTCAAGAACAACCCCAACGCCATCGGCTACGCCTCTCTGTCCTCCGTGGAGGGCCAGACGGGCATCAAGGCCGTCACGGTGGAAGGCGTGGCCTGCTCTGAGGCCACCGTCCTGGACGGCAGCTACGTGATCCAGCGCCCCTTCGTGCTGGTGACCAAGGACGGCGCCGCCCTGTCTGACGCGGCCCAGGCCTGGTTCGACTTCGCCACCTCCTCCGCCGCCAACGAACTGATCAAGGCCGCCGGCGCGGTGCCCGTGGCAAAGTAAGCCCCCTCTTTCTGCCCAGCCTCCGCCCGGTCTCACCGGCGGAGGCTGCGGCCGTGAACCGGTCTCCCACCGGAGACCCCCCGCGCCCGCCGGTACACGCCGTCGGAGCGTGGACAAGATGCTTTCCCGACTGGAGGTTCTGTCAAATGGAAAACACACTGCATATCCCCGGTCCGGCCCCCGCCGCCCGGAGCGGCCCGGCGGACGGCCGGACGCCCCGCACCAAGGGCGCCAGGGACGTCCTGGAGGGCCTCATGCACCTGGTGTTCCTGCTGTGCGGCATCGTGGCGGTGGGCTTCGTGCTGTGCATCAGCGTCTATCTCATCATCTCCGGCGTCCCGGCCATCCGGGAGATCGGCCTGACCGAGTTCCTGTTCGGAAAGGTCTGGGCGCCCACCAACTCTACCACCGGCGCCCGGTTCGGCATCCTGCCCTTCATCCTCACCAGCGTCTACGGCACCGCCGGGGCGGTGGTGATCGGCGTGCCGGTGGGCCTGATGACCGCCATCTTTCTGGCGAAGGTCGCCAATCCCCGGCTGGCGGCAGTGGTCCACACGGCGGTGGAGCTGCTGGCGGGCATCCCCTCCGTGGTCTACGGCCTGGTGGGCATGATCGTGCTGGTGCCCGGCATCCAGCGGCTGTTCGGCCTCAGCTCCGGCGCCTGCCTGCTGGCGGCCATCGTGGTGCTGGCCATCATGATCCTGCCCTCCATCATCAACGTCTCCGAGACGGCCCTGAAGGCCGTGCCCCGGGAGTACGAGGAGGCGTCCCTGGCCCTGGGGGCCACCCACATCGAGACCGTCTTCCGGGTGACGGTCCCCGCCGCCCGCAGCGGCATCGCCACCGCCATCGTCCTGGGCGTGGGCCGGGCCATCGGCGAGGCCATGGCCATCATCATGGTGGCGGGCAACGTGCCCAACATGCCGGGCCTGTTCACCTCCGTCCGCTTCCTGACCACGGCCATCGCCTCGGAGATGTCCTACGCCGCCGTGGGCAGCCTTCAGCGGCAGGCCCTGTTCTCCATCGGTCTGGTGCTGTTCCTGTTCATCATGCTGATCAACGTGCTGCTGAACGTGTTCATCAAGCACAAGAAGGAGGGCTGAGCCATGAAGACCCTGTCTCCCCGCCGCCGGGTCTATGACCGGACCCTGCGGGCGGCGCTGTATCTCTGCGCCGGCCTGACCTGCGCCCTGCTGGTGTTCCTCATCGGCTACATCTTCTACCGGGGCCTGGGCAACATCACCTGGGAGCTGCTGACCACCCAGACCAGCTATCTGCGCAATACAATCGGTATTCTGCCGAATATTTTAAACACGCTGTATATCATCGCCCTGGCCATGGTCATCGTGCTGCCCCTGGGCGTGGGGGCCGCCATCTACCTGACGGAGTACGCCTCCAACAAAAAGCTGGTGGCGGTCATCGAGTTCGCCACCGAGACCCTGACGGGCATCCCCTCCATCATCTTCGGCCTGGTGGGCATGCTGTTCTTCCTCCAGCTGTGCGGCTGGCAGGCGGGCATCAAGGCCGGCGGCCTGACCCTGGTGATCATGATCCTGCCCACCATCGTCCGTACCACCCAGGAGAGCCTGAAAACCGTGCCCCAGTCCTACCGGGAGGGCTCCCTGGCCCTGGGCAGCGGCAAGTGGCACATGGTCCGCACGGTGGTGCTGCCCAACGCGGTGGACGGCATCGTCACCGGCTGCATCCTGGCGGTGGGCCGCATCGTGGGCGAGTCGGCGGCGCTGCTGTTCACCGCCGGCTTCGGCCTGGTGCTGAACAGCTTCCGGGCGGCGCTGGAGTCCTCCTCCGCCACCCTGACGGTGGCGCTGTACGTCTACGCCAGCGAGCGGGGCGAGACCGGCGTGGCCTTTGCCATCGCGGCGATCCTGATGCTCCTGACGTTCCTCATCAACATGGCCGCCAATCTGGCGGGCCGGAAACTGAAAAAGTAAAGGAATGGATACCATGTCTGCCATCATTCAAGCCAGGGACCTGAACCTGTGGTACGGCGACCACCAGGCCCTGCATCACATCGACATCGACATCCCCGCCAACCAGATCACGGCCCTTATCGGCCCCTCCGGCTGCGGCAAGTCCACCTTCCTGAAGACCCTGAACCGGATGAACGATCTGGTGCCCGGCTGCCGCATCGACGGCCAGGTCCTCTACGCCGGCACCAACATCTACGCCCCCTCAGTGGACACCACCTGGCTGCGCAAGCAGGTGGGCATGGTGTTCCAGAAGGCCAATCCCTTCCCCATGAGCATCTACGACAACGTGGCCTACGGCCCCCGGACCCACGGCATCCGCTCCAGAGTGCTGCTGGACGAGATCGTGGAGCGGTCCCTCCGGGACGCGGCCATCTGGGACGAGGTGAAGGACCGGCTGAAGACCAGCGCCCTGGGCCTCTCCGGCGGCCAGCAGCAGCGTCTGTGCATCGCCAGGGCGCTGGCGGTGGAGCCGGACATCCTGCTGATGGACGAATCCACCAGCGCCCTGGACCCAATTTCAACTTCCAGGATCGAAGACCTTGCGGTGGAGCTGAAAAGCAAGTATACTGTCATCATGGTCACCCACAACATGCAGCAGGCCACCCGCGTCTCCGACAAGACGGCTTTCTTCCTGCTGGGGGAGCTGATCGAGTTCGGCGACACCGAGCAGATCTTCTCCAACCCCAGAGAGAAGAAGACCGAGGACTACATCACCGGACGGTTCGGATAAGGGAGGCTGAGGGCAATGCGTGACCGTTTCAACGAGCAGCTGGAGGAGCTGCACATCGAACTGATCCAGATGGGCGCCCTGTGCGAGGACGCCATCTCCGCGGCGGCGGAGGCCCTGCTGAAAAACGACCTGCCCCTGGCGGAGAAGGCCAGGGCGGCGGAGCGGGAGATCGACCAGAAGGAGCGGGACGTGGAGAGCCGCTGCCTGAAGCTGCTGCTCCAGCAGCAGCCGGTGGCGGGGGACCTGCGGACCATCTCCGCGGCGCTGAAGATGATCTCCGATCTGGAGCGCATCGGCGACCAGGCGGCGGACATCGCGGAGCTGGCGCCCTACGCCGTCACGGCGGACCCGTCGGAGATGCGGGGCATCGCCGACATGGCCCGGACGGCCTGCCGCATGGTGACGGACAGCGTGGACTCCTTCGTCAAGTCCGACCTGGAGCTGGCCCGGTCCGTCTGTGCCATGGACGACGAGCTGGACGCCCTGTTCGAGCGGGAGAAGCGAGAGATCATCGGTCTCATCGCCGCCGACCGGGCGCAGGGCGAGCTGGGTCTGGATCTGCTGATGATCGCCAAATACTTCGAGCGCATCGGCGACCACGCCACCAATGTGGCGGAGTGGGTGGAGTTTTCCATCACCGGAAGAAAGTGAGGTAAAGAGGGGACTTCGTCCCCCCTTTACGCTCCGTCGGGCGGTGCCAGACTCCGCTATTCCCCCTCACCAGTGACGCCGCGTCACTGGTGTCGCCGCCCCCGGCGGCTGGGGTCAATGTATTTTTCCGACGTACACGCCGCCGGAAAAATGATTCCGGCAGATTGCTCTGCCCTGTGGGCAGAGCAACCGGAAAAACCGTAGGTTTTTCCTGGCCCTTTTCCTTGGCGCCTTTCGCCTGCGGCGGAAGGCGCGGGAATCGGGGGAAACCGTAGGCTTCCCCCTGGCCCCCTTTCCCTGGTTTCGACCGGAGGGTGAAGCCAACGCCGGGGCTTTCCACCGCGCCTTTCCGCCTTTGGCGAAAAGTGCGCGGGCTGTTCCGCCTGCGGCGGAAGGCGCGGGGAGACGGTTTGGCGGGGCGGAAGACGCGCGTTGTGGGGACGGATTCACTTTTTGATTTTGCAAGGAGGATCGCCTTATGATCTATCTTCTGGAGGATGACGCCAGCATCCGGGATTTTGTCATTTACACCCTCAACAGCCAGGGCATGGAGGCCAGGGGGTTCGAGTTGCCCTCCGACTTCTGGCGGGCCATGGAGGAGCAGATGCCGTCCCTGGTGCTGATGGACATCATGCTTCCGGAGGAGGACGGTCTCTCCATTCTGAAAAAGCTGCGGGCCGCGCCCCGCACCGCCAAACTGCCCATCATCATGCTGACGGCCAAGAGTACCGAGTACGACAAGGTGCTGGGCCTGGATGGCGGCGCCGACGACTACGTGGCCAAGCCCTTCGGCATGATGGAGCTGCTGTCCCGCATCCGGGCGCTGCTGCGGCGGACGGAACCGGAGCCGGAGGAGGAAGTGCTGTCCCACGGCGGACTGCGGGTGGTGCCCGCCAAGCACACCGTCCAGGCGGAGGGCCGGAACGTGGTGCTGACCCAGAAGGAGTTCGAACTGCTGTGCCTGCTGCTGCGGAATCCCGGCACCGTGTTCTCCCGGGAGCAGCTCATCAGTCAGGTGTGGGGCTACGAGTTCACCGGCGAGACCCGGACGGTGGATGTCCACATCCGCACCCTGCGGCAGAAGCTGGGGAAGTGCGGCGAGTGCGTGGAGACCGTCCGGGGCTACGGCTATAAGATCGGCGAGTGAGAGAACTATGACAAAACGGATTTTTCGTTCCATTCTGACGGTGGCCCTGGCGGCGCTGCTGGCCTGCCTGGTCCTCATCACAGGCGTGCTCTACGGCTACTTTGAGGAGCGGGTGGAGCGGGAGCTTCAGAGCCAGACCGCGTACATCCTCCGGGGCGTGGAGGACGGGGGGCTGGACTATCTCTCCGGCCTGCCCCGGGACAACCGCATCACCTGGGTGGCGGCGGACGGCACCGTCCTCTATGACAACTGGGAGGACGCGGCCAAAATGGAGAACCATATCGGCCGGGAGGAGATCCGTGCGGCGCTGGACAGCGGCGCCGGACAGGCATCCCGGTACTCCAGCACCCTGGGGCAGAAGACTCTGTACTACGCCCAGCGGCTGGCGGACGGCACCGTCCTCCGGACGGCCAGCACCCAGTATTCCGTGTGGATGCTGGTGGTGCAGATCCTTCAGCCCCTGGCGGCGGTGGTGCTGGCGGCCTGCGTGCTGGCGGGCCTGATGGCGTCCCGGGCCGCCCGGCTCATCGTGGAGCCCATCAACGCCCTGGACCCGTCCGACCCCGGCAACAAGATCACCTATGACGAGCTGACGCCCCTGTTGGCCAGGATCCGCAGCCAGAACCGGCAGATCAGCCTCCAGATGGCCCAGCTCAGCCGCCGTCAGGAGGAGTTCTCCGCCATCACCGACAACATGGAGGAGGGCTTCCTGGTGCTGGACACCCGGACCCATGTCCTGTCCCACAACGCCGCCGCCTTGCGGCTGCTGGACGCCGAGGATATCACCGTGGAGCAGGAGACCAGCGCCTACGACCTGAACCGGGAGGCGGGCTTCCGCCGCTGCGTGGAGGAGTCCCTGGGGGGACGCCGCAGCGAGCAGGTGCTGGAGAAGGACGGCTGCTGCCGCCAGATCATCGCCAGCCCCGTCTTCCAGGACGGCCACCTCAGCGGCGCGGTGCTGGTGATCCTGGACACCACGGAGAAGGAGCAGCGGGAGAGCCTGCGGCGGGAGTTCACCGCCAACGTATCCCATGAGCTGAGGACACCGCTGACGTCCATCCTGGGCACGGCGGAAATTTTGCAGAACGGCCTGGTGCGGCCGGAGGACGTGTCCCACTTCGCCGGGAACATCCACCGGGAGGCGGGACGGCTCATCGACCTGGTGAACGACATCATCCGCCTCAGCCGTCTGGACGAGGGCGGCCCGGTGGCGGACTGGACCGACTGCGACCTGTACGAGATGGCGGGCTGCGTGCTGGAGCAGGTCCGGGCCGCGGCGGAGGGCCGGGACATTACTCTGGAGCGGAGAGGCGGGCCGTCCACGGTCCGGGCCGTTCCCCAGATCCTGGAGGAGATCCTCTACAACCTCTGCGACAACGCGGTGAAGTACAACCGGGACGGCGGCAGCGTCACCGTCACGGTGGAGGACCGGCCCCGGGAGGCCCGGGTGACGGTGACGGACACCGGCATCGGCATCCCGCCGGAGGCCCGGCAGCGGGTCTTCGAGCGGTTCTACCGCATGGACAAAAGCCACTCCGCCGGCGGCACGGGACTGGGACTTTCCATCGTGAAGCACGGCGCGGCCTATCTGGGGGCCTCCGTGGAGCTGAAGAGCGAGGTGGGCCGGGGCAGCACCTTCACCCTGTCCATCCCCAAGACCCCCCGGGAGCGGCGGGCATGATACAGAAAACAGACGCCGGACCATGAAAATGGTCCGGCGTTTCCGCAGTTGTATTGATATTCACACTGTTTTTCTTGGAAAAAGGTGATGCAATTTCGCAAAGGATGTGTTATAATTAAAAATCTATGAAAAATTGCTCAAAATATCATACAGAAATCCATACAGAAAGAGGTCAGGAACCTGATTTTATGCTGAACTATCGACCCATCCAACTGGAGGACGCGGAGCGGCTCCGCGGCTATTACGCGGACTGCAATTACGGCCTGTGCGAATACGCGGTGGGCACCAAGCTCATGTGGCGGGACTATCTGCACCCCGCCTGGGCGGAGGCGGCGGGCTGCCTCATCGTCCGCAACACCATCGACGGACAGGTGGTCTACGACTACCCGGTGCCCGGCCCGGAGGGGGACGAGGACGCCGCCCTGACGGCCATTGAAAACGACTGCATCGAGTCCGGCGTCCCGCCGGTGATCTCCGTGGTGCCCCAGGTGAAGGCGGGGACCCTGCTGGCCCGGTATCCCTATGTCCGGGTGGGCAACATCCGTACCTGGCAGGACTATGTGTACAACACCGCCGATCTCCAGAACTTCGCCGGCCGCCGGTACGCCGGCCAGCGGAACCACATCAAGAAGTTCCGGGCCGCCTGCCCCAACGCTCAATTCCGCCCGCTGACGGCGGAGGACGCCCCGGCGGTAGAGGCCTTCTGGCGGGACTACGGCGGGGAGTTCACCAAGGAGAACAATCCCAAGGCCGTCCAGGAGTTGCACATCGCCATGGAGATGCTGAAGCTGGCGGGGAATTCCTGGACCCGCTGCGGCGGCTTCTTCGACGGGGAGAAGCTGATCTCCCTGTCCATGGCGGAGAAGTGCGGCCGGACGCTGATCATCCACATCGAAAAGGCCCTGTACTCCTATCCCGGCGTCTATCCCGCCACGGTGCAGGCCTTTGCCCAGACCTTCGGCACGGACGTGGACTTCCTGAACCGGGAGGACGACGCCGCCGACCGGGGCCTGCGCACCAGCAAGCTCCAGTACGGCCCGGTGCTGCTGGCCCCCAAGTACCGCTTTGAGCCCCAGAACGAGCTGCTGTGCCACGTGTCCGCCATCCCTACCCTCACCACGGAGCGGCTGACCCTGTCCGCCCTGACGGAGGAAGACATCCCGGCCTACAACGCCCTGGTGCTGGACCAGGACCGGAACCGCTGGTGGGGCTACGACGACGTGGGGGGCCTGGGCGGCCCTGTGGAGGAACGGAGCTTCTTCGACGTGGCGAAGCGGGACTTTGAGAACCGGGCGGCGGTGAATTTCGCCGTCCGTCTGGACGGGAAGCTCATCGGCGAGGCGGTGCTGTACCGGTTCAACTACCGGGGCGACGCGGAGCTGGGCTGCCGCATCGACGCCGCCTACGCCGGTCACGGCTACGGCACCGAGGCCTTCGCGGCGGTGGCGGACTGGGCGCTGTACAAGGTCCACCTCATCCGGGTGGTGGCCAAGTGCTACCGGGAGAACGAGGCCTCCCGGAAAATGCTGGCCTCCTGCATGCGGCCCAACGGCCAGGACGATACCTTCTACTATTTTGAAAAGCGGGTCTGACGCGGCCCGATCGGGAACGGAGGCTTTATGCTGAACGAACGGAGACAATGGAGGGAGGACGACCGCTTCTTCCGGCAGGAGGAGCTGACCTTCCGGGAGTGCGACGTCCACGGCCGGGCGCGGACGGCCACGCTGCTGAGCTTCCTGGCCAACGGCGGCGCCCAGGATTTCGAGGCCCGGGGCTTCACCTATGAGTATCTCTACGGCCTCCGGCAGGTGTTCCTGCTGTCCCGCATCGCCTTCCGGGTCCACCGCTGCCCCGTGGCGGGGGAGACCGTCACCGTCTCCACCTGGGAGAACGGCGTCCGCGGCGCCCACATGTGCCGGGACTACGAGCTGCTGTCGGAGGACGGCACGCCCTGCGTCTCCGGAAAGAGCGAGTGGATCCTAGTGGACCCGCTGGACCGGCGGATCCTGCGGCCCTCCGCATTCACCGGCAAGGAGCTCACCGCCAGCGGCCGGGCGGCGGACTGTCCGGCCTGCCGGAGGATCGTCCTGCCCGGAGAGGGCGTGGAGGTCCTGGGGGAGCATCCGGTGGCCTTCTCGGAGCTGGACCACAACGGCCACGTCTACAGCGGCAGCTACGGCGACATCATCTGGGACGCCCTGCCCACGGACCTCCAGGACGCGGACCTGCGGGAGTTCCAGATCAACTACAGCAGGGAGGCCACCCGGGGGGAGACCCTGACCCTGCTGGGCTGCCGCCAGGGGGACACCTATCTGATGGAGGGCCTCTGCGGCACGGAGCGGAGCTTCAGCTGCGCCTGCCTGTTCGGGTGAGACGGCGACGGATCTCACGGATATCAGAAGACGCGAAAAGCCCCGGCGCCAAACGGCGCCGGGGCTTTTATCAATCGGGTAAAACGCTCAGTTGATCTGGATGCGGCGGCTGACGGGGGTCTCCGCCGTCTGCTTGGGCAGTTTCAGGGTCAGGACGCCGTCGGTGTAGGCGGCCTGGATGCCCTCGGTGTGGATGCCGGTGACGTCGAAGCTGCGGCTGTAGGAGCCGTAGGACCGCTCACAGCGGATGTACTTGCCCTGATGTTCCCGCTGCTCATACCGGGAGTGGCGCTCCGCCGTGATGGTCAGGGTGTCGCCGTCCAGGTTCAGGTGGATGTCCTCCTTGCGGAAGCCGGGCAGGTCCGCCTTCAGTTCAAAGTAGGTGCCCTCGTCGGTGATATCGGTGCCGAAGGCCGCGGGACGGCGGTCCGGCGTACTGTCATTGAAAAAGCGTTTCTCCATATCGGAGAAGGGGTCCCAGAAAGTCCCGCGATAAGGTCTCAGTTCCAGCATATGCATTTCCTCCTCATGATCACGCCGCCTGCCGGTCATTGACTGCCCCGGCCGCGGCCCGCTCTGTTCTTTTTACAGGCCCTATCATATCGGAGAAAATCGGATATTATGTTACGGAGATTTGAACGGTTTGTAAACATTAGCACTCTGACGACTGGAGTGCTAAAACTGGGGGCTCAGAAGCTGCCGAAAGCGGCCAGATTCTCCTCCAGTCCCTGGAAGAACCGGCTGGTGTGCCAGCCGTCCGCCGAGGCGTGGGAGATGCTCAGCGTCACCGGCAGGGTATAGCGGCCCTCCGAGAGCGTATACTTTCCGAAGGTGATGATGGGGAACAGGGCCGGGGTGCCGGTGGAGTAGTTGGCGTAGCCGGTGTAGTCCAGCCAGGGCACGCAGCTGATGCAGAAGAAGTTGGCGGGCTGGCCGGGCCGTCCCTTGACGCCGTGCCGGTCGCCGTATTGGTCCGTCACCTGTTGGAAGCCCTGATAGAAGGTCCGGAAGTCCGGGTCATACTCCGTCCACAGGTCGGAAAAGGTGTGGTCGTCTTTGTGGAAGACGGTGAAGCAGGGGTGGGAGACCTCCCAGACGCCGGGGGTGCCCTCCGGCGTCAGCATCATCCGCATCTCGTCCTGCCCGTTGACGGTTTTTGCGGCGGCGTAGACAAAGCAGGGATAGAAGTGCAGGCCGTGGGCTCTGGCGAAGTCCACCGCCTCCGTCACGTCCATGCGGACGGTGGCGGAGTAGCCGCAGGGGATGGCGGTGCGGTAATACTGAAAATGCTCCCGGCGGGGCCAGGTGTCCAGGTCGATGGGGCGGTAGGCGGGCAGATGCTGTTCCATAGGTACCTCCTGTCAGCGGGGATGGATGGATTTTGTATCATTATAATGCGCGCCGGACAAAGCCGCAAGTCCGTTCTCTCCGGCAGATTGAAAAACAAAATTTTCCGGCAGGATCCCGGCATATTCTCCTTTTTTCGAGTCAAACTATGCTTGCGATACCCAGTGGACCCAAACGCAATCAGTTTTGAGAAAAAAGGAGAAAAGAAGTTATGTCTACCAAGAACAGCAATAAGCTCAACGTTCCCGAGGCCCGTGCCGCTATGGATAAGTTCAAGATGGAGGCTGCCTCCGAGGTCGGCGTCAACCTGAAGGAGGGCTACAACGGCGACCTGACCTCCCGTGAGGCCGGTTCCGTGGGCGGCCAGATGGTCAAGAACATGACACCCATACGGACAACAGACTACTCCCGGACGGACCGGACGGCGCCGGGACACGCCGCCGGAGTGGGGTACATAGCCTGTTTGCTGCTGTAAAGCGGCACATTGACCGTTCTGTAGAAAAACCGCCCTGGATTCTGGAGACTCCGGAGAAAATGCAGGAAATGGGGAAATTCCGCTTGAAAAGTATAATTCCCTGTGGCAGAATGGGAATTAGAAAGAGAGGAGGGTATTCTCTGTGAGAATTTCCACAAAGGGGCGGTACGCGCTCCGGTTGATGATCGACCTTGCAGAGCATGACGACGGCAGCCTGATCTCCATCCGCGACGTGGCAGAGCGGCAGGGGATCTCCGCCAAATATCTGGAGCAAATCGTGGGCCTGCTGAGCAAGGCAGGATTCCTGCGCAGCGGACGGGGTCCCCAGGGGGGATACCGGCTGTCCCGCGCTCCGGAGGAGTACACCGTGGGGGACATCCTGCGGCTGACGGAGGGCAATCTGGCGCCGGTGGCCTGTCTGGAGGACTCGGAGAACCGGTGCGAGCGGTCCCATGAGTGCGCCACCCTGGACTTCTGGACGGGGCTGTACGCCGTCATCAACCAGTATATCGACCGGTTCACCCTGGCGGATCTGGTACGGACCGAGCAGGAAAAGGAACATCCCGCCCAGCACAGGGCAGAGTGCTGAACGGAATAGAGGACCAAACGGCCCCGCGCCGGGAAGGCGCGGGGTCGTTCTGCGCGTCGGACCGGCCGGAGAGAATTGCGGGATCCATCGCCTTTTTTGACCAATCGGAGAATTTTTGGAATACCTACTTGACAAGTAGGGGAAGCTGTGTTATTCATATCATAGTAATCATATATGAAATAAAGGAGAACAGAGACTATGATCTATCTGGATAACGCAGCCACCACAGCCGTCAGCAAGACCGCGCTGGACGCCATGCTGCCCTGTCTCACGGAGGACTACGGCAACCCCTCCAGCCTGTACACCCTGGGCCAGCGGGCCGCGGAGCGGCTGTACGATGCCCGGCAGACCTTCGCCAAATATCTCAACGCCGCCCGGCCGGAGGAGATCACCTTCACCTCCGGCGGCAGCGAGGCGGACAATCAGGCCATCCTGTCCGCGGCGGCCCTGGGGGAGAAGAAGGGCAAGAAGCACGTCATCTCCACCAAGTTTGAGCATCACGCCGTCCTCCATACCCTGCAGAAGCTGGAGAAGCACGGCTTTGAGGTGACGCTGCTGGACATCCCTCCTGACGGTGTCATCACCGCGGACGAGGTGCGCACCGCCCTGCGGCCGGACACCTGCCTCGTTACCATCATGTTTGCCAACAACGAGATCGGCACTATCCAGCCCATCCCGGAGATCGGGAAGCTGTGCCGGGAGGCGGGGGTGCTGTTCCACACCGACGCCGTCCAGGCGGCGGGGCACCTGCCCATTGACGTCCAGGCCATGGACATCGACATGCTGAGTCTGTCCGCCCACAAGTTCCACGGCCCCAAGGGCGTGGGCGTGCTGTACACCCGCCGGGGCATCCCTCTGACCAACGTCATCGAGGGCGGCGCCCAGGAGCGGGGCAAGCGGGCCGGCACGGAGAACACCGCCGGCATCTGCGGCGCCGCCGCAGCCTTCCGGGAGGCCTGTGAGAACATGGAGCAGAACGCCGCCCACATGCGGCCCCTGCGGGACAAGCTCATCGCGGAGCTGACGAAGATCCCCCACAGCGTCCTCAACGGCGATCCCGTCCGGCGTCTGCCTGGCAACGTGAATCTGTGCTTCGAGGGCATTGAGGGCGAGTCTCTGCTGCTGCTTCTGGACGGCAAGGGCATCGCCGCCAGCTCCGGCAGCGCCTGCACCTCTGGCTCCCTGGACCCCAGCCATGTGCTGCTGGCCCTGGGACGGCCTCACGAGGTGGCCCACGGCTCCCTGCGGCTGACCCTCAGCGAGGCCACCACGGAGGAGGAAGTGGACTACGTCCTCAGCGTCCTGCCCGGCATCGTGGAGTATCTCCGGGACATGTCCCCGGTGTGGGACGAGCTGGAGCGGGGCATCCGGAAGCATCAGATTTAAGAGATTATAACAGGAGGAGACGACTATGGCATTATACAGCGACAAGGTCATGGACCATTTTCAGCATCCCCGGAACGTGGGCAAGATGGACGACGCCGACGGCATCGGCGAGGTGGGCAACGCCCGCTGCGGCGACATCATGCGGATGTATATCAAGGTGGACCACGATACCCAGACCATCACCGACGTGAAGTTCAACACCTTCGGCTGCGGCAGCGCCATCGCCACCAGCTCCATCGCCACGGAGATGATCAAGGGCAAGCCCATCAGCGAGGCCCTGAAACTGACCAACAAGGCGGTGGTGGAGGCCCTGGACGGCCTGCCCGCCTACAAGCTCCACTGCTCCGTGCTGGCGGAGGAGGCGGTGAAGGCCGCCATCAAGGACTACTTTGACAAGAACCACATCCCCTACGGCGACGAGCTGGCCATGGACTGCGAGCACTGCATGGCCTGCGACAGCCATCATCAGTGAGGGACTGGCCGAGATAAGAGAAAGCCCGCCGCGTTTGTGAAAACGCGGCGGGCTTGTTTGCTGCCGTTGCGGGACTTATTCTCCGACAGCCAGACGGAGAATGGCCTCCATGTCCTCCGGGTAGATCTTCATGAACTGGCCGAAGGGGAAGCCGTTGGGCTTCTGGGCGCGGTGGGCCGCCATCTCGGGGATCATGGCGGGGTCGGCGCCGATCTCCGCCAGGGTGGTGGGCATACCGATGGACCGGAGCCAGGACTCCAGCCGGTCCACGCCCTCCCGGGCGGTGTTCTCCGGGCAGGCGAAGTCCATCTGACAGCCCATGACCCGGACGGCGAACTGGGCGAAGCGCATGTAGTTGTGGGCCATGACGTACCGCATCCACGCCGGGGTCACCACCGCCAGGCCCGCGCCGTGGGCGCAGTCGAAGAAGGCGGACAGCTCATGCTCAATCTGGTGGCTGGCCCAGTCCTGGACGCGGCCCACGCCGCAGGTGTCGTTGTGGGCCAGGGTGCCCGCCCACATCAGCTCTGCCCGGGCGTCGTAATCCTCCGGATGGGCGATGGCCTGAGGGGCGGCGGTGAGGATGGTCTGCATCAGCCCCTCACACAGCCGGTCCGTCACGTCCACATGCTCCGTGTTGGTGAAGTACCGCTCAAAGATGTGGGACAGCATATCCGTGGCGCCGCAGGCGGTCTGGTAGGCGGGGAGGGAGCAGGTGTAGGCCGGGTCCATGACGGCGAAGGCCGGACGGTAGAGGTCTGACTTCACGTTGCCCCACTTCAGGTTCCCTTCTTCTTTCGTGATGACGGTGGCGTTGGAGGACTCGCTGCCCGTGGCGGCGATAGTCAGCACCACGCCCACCGGCAGCGTCTTCTCCGGGGCCTTCTTGGAGAAGAAGTCCCAGAAGTCCCCGTCGTAGGGCACGCCCACGGCGATGGCCTTGGCGGTGTCGATGGCGGAGCCGCCGCCCACGGGCAGAATGAAGTCCACACCCTCCCGGCGGCACAGCTCGATGCCCTCGTAGACCTTTCCGCTGCGGGGATTGGGCTGGATGCCGCCCAGCTCCGCCCAGGGAATGCCGGCGGCTTTCAGGGAAGCGGTGACGTCGTCATAGGCGCCGTTGCGCTTGATGGAGCCGCCGCCGTAGACCAGCAGGACCCTGGTGCCGCCGAACCGGCGGACAAGTTCGCCGGTCTGTTCTGCCTGTCCCTTGCCGAAGGCAAAGTAGGTGGGTGCGTAGAAATTGAAGCGTTCCATAATTTGACCTCCAGATCTCATCATTTGGGTCGCGCAGTGCCGGTGGACACGTCGATCCTTTTCAAAGAATGGCTTTTCAAAAGCAGGCGCGGAGCAGGCTCAGCAGAAATGCCGCCGCACCCACGCCCACAAGAAATCGCAGTCCGTCTATCAGAAACTGCCGCTGGCCGGACCGGCCCTCCCGGCGAAGGTCCTCCGCATCACCGAATTTTTCCCGCCGGATCTCATCAATAGCCCGGGACCATCGCTTTTCCATGGGCGGAGCCCCCTTCAAGTCTCAGTATCCCAGCTTCCGGTCCACCAGATGGGCCAGGGGCCGGCCTGCGGCGTAATTGGCCAGGTCCTCGCAGAACATGTCCACGGTGATGTCCCGGGTGTAGCCCAGGGCCATGTTGCCGGAGATGTGGGGCGTCAGCAGGAGGTTCTTCGCGCTGCGCAGGAAATGGTCCATGGGCAGCGGCTCCGGGTCCATGACATCCAGGGCGGCGCCGGCCAGACGGTCCGCATTCAGGGCGTCCGCCAGGGCCTCCTGGTCGATGGCGGTGCCACGGCCCACATTGACTACGTAGGCGTGGGCGGGCAGCAGGGAGATGCGCTCCCGGTTCAGGATGTGGGCGGTTTCCGGCGTGCCTGGGAGGGCCATCACCAGAAGGTCTGTCTCCGGCAGAGCCTCCTCCAGCCGGGAGATGGGCAGTACCTCGTCGTACACCGGGTCGTCGTTCCTGCCGCTGCGGCAGACGCCGGTGATGTGGGCGGCCCCCAGGCCTCTGGCCCGGTGGGCGAAGGTGGTGCCGATGTTGCCGGTGCCCAGAACGGTGACGCGGCTGCCGAAAATGGAGCGGATGGGCTTCGGCTCGTCCACCCAGCCGTCCCGGGCCATGTCCGCCTGATAGGCGGGCATCTGCCGCAGCAGCATCAGCGTCACCATGACAATGTGCTCCGCGATGGTGACGCCGTAGGCGCCGGAGGAGTTGGTCAGCAGGCAGTCCGGATTGGCGAAAAGGGAGGGGTCCTTGCAGTAGGGGTCCACGCCGGCATAGGAGCAGCAGTACCACTTGAGACTGGCGGGGGCGGTGCGCAGCAGCTCCGGGATATGGGAGAACAGGACCTCACAGTCCTGAAGGCAGGCACTGGCCTCGTCAAACTGCTCCGGGGTGAAGAAGTGGGGCGTGAAGCCCGCCGCTTCCGCGGCGGCGGTGATCCGGGCCTTGTGGGCGTCGGTGAGGAAATCCTGGCAGACGCAGAGATTGCGGTTCATAGAGACAGACCTCCGATACATAAATTGATGGGCGGGAGGGAACAGGGCCGTTCCTCCGCCCGGAAAAGACAGTGGGAGACGGGGACGCTCAGACACCGGACAGCGCCGCGCAGACCTGCTCGGCGGCGCGCATCCCGTCGGCGGCGGCGGAGAGGATGCCACCGGCGTAGCCCGCCCCCTCGCCGCAGGGATACAGCCCCCGGAGGGAGACGGACTGATACGATTCGTCCCGGGGCAGGCGGACGGGGGAGGAGCTGCGGGTCTCGACGGCGGTCAGCAGGGCGTCGGGATCGTCGAAGCCCCGGAGCTTTTTCCCCAGAATGGGCAGGGCCTCCGCCAGCGTCTCCGCCACGAAGGGGGGCAGGCACAGCCGCAGGTCCGTCATGGTAACGCCGGGGCGGTAGGTGGGCCGCACCCGTCCGTACCGGACGGAGGGACGGCGGGCCAGAAAATCCCCCACCCGCTGGCAGGGGGCCTTGAAGTCCGACCCGCCCAACGCGAAGGCCGCCTCCTCCAGACGGCGCTGGAAGGCGATGCCCGCCAGGGGACCGTCGCCGCCGAAGTCCTCCGGCGTGACGTTCACCAGGAAGCCGCCGTTGATGTTCTCCCCGTCCCGGGCGAACTCGCTCATACCGTTGGTGACCAGACGCTGCTGCTCCGACGCGGCGGCCACCACCTGTCCGCCGGGGCAGACGCAGAAGGAGTAGGCCGCCCGCCCGTTGGGCAGGTGGCAGGACAGCTTGTAGGACGACACCGGCAGGCTGGGGCTTCCGGCGTACTGTTTGTACTGGGCCAGGTCGATGTCCGCCTGGCGGTGCTCGATGCGGACGCCCACGGCGAAGGGCTTGGCCTCCATGGCCACGCCCCGGGCGTGGAGCATGGCGAAGGTGTCCCGGGCGGAGTGGCCCGGGGCCAGCACCAGCTGGCGGCAGGGCAGGGCGTAGGTGCCCTCCGGCCCCTCCACGGTGACGCCGGTGAGGGCGCCGTCCTTCACGGCGATGTCCGTCAGACGGCTGCCGAACCGGACGTCCGCCCCCAGGGACAGCAACTCCCGCCGGAGATTCACCAGGGCGATGTGGAGCCGGTCCGTGCCGATGTGGGGCTTGGCGTCCACAAGGATGTCCTCTGGCGCGCCCCAAGAGACGAACTGCTCCAGAATGAACCGGTGCCGGGGATCCTTCGTGCCGGTGTTCAGCTTTCCGTCGGAGAAGGCCCCGGCGCCGCCCTCACCGAACTGGACGTTGGAGGTGACGTCCAGCGCTCCGGTGGACCAGAACCGTTCCACGTCCGCCTGACGGCGCTCCGTGGGCTGGCCCCGCTCCAGCAGGATGGGCCGCAGCCCCGCCCGGGCCAGGATCAGGGCGCAGAACAGGCCCGCTGGACCGGCTCCCGCCACTACCGGCGGCGTCTCCGGACGGACCGTCACGGCGGGGCAGCGGTAGGGCGCGGGGGGCGCGTACCGGGAGACCTTGGGGGTGTGGACCCGCTTCATGACGGCGGCCTCGTTGTCCACGGTGGCCTCCACGGTGTACACCAGCTTCACGCCGTCCCGGGCGTCTACGGAGCGGCGGAGGATGCGCAGGGACTTCAGGTCCTTCTCCCGGACCTTCAGCAGCTTCGCCGCCTGGGCCGTCAGGGCGGAGAGGCCCTCCTCCGGCGCGATCTTCAGGTTTTCGATCTTCAGCAAAACGGTCGTTCCCTTTCCGCCTCCGGAAAATTCCGGAGGTTCTTGAATTGTTCATATCTCTTAAAGGATGTTTTAAGATAAGCATACTATACTTCAGGCAAAGGTGCAAGAAGGAAGCCGGTGGGGAAAAGCGAAAAAGATCCCCGGCGGTGAAATTTAAAATTCGTGCAATCTTTTGTCACACTCTGTACACAAACTCCTGCTATTATCCAGAATAAGAAGAAAACGGGAGAGACATAGGAGGAACCGGATATGTATAACGACGAGAACAATCTGTATCATTACACCTACCGCAAGGACGGCAGCGAGACCACCCAGACCCGCCCCACCGTGGACGAGCAGCTCCACAGCTATCAGGCGTCCCAGAGCGAGTACCGCCAGCCCGTTCAGGACATGCAGCCTGTGAAGAAGGAGCGCCGGGGCGTGAAGCTGGTGGCCCTGGCCCTGGTGTGCGCCCTGGTGGGCGGCGCCGCGGGCGCCGGCATCACCGCGGCGGTGGGCGCCGGAAGGAACAACGCCGCCATCAACGTCAGCGGCCGTCCCGCCACCCAGGTGACGGTGAATACCGTCACCGGCAAGAAGCTGATGACCGACGCGGAGGTCTACGCCGCCAACGTCAACAGCGTGGTGTCCATCAACGTCACCGGCAGCTCCGGCACCAACATCTTCGGCCAGCAGGTGGAGACCGCCTCCGCCGGCTCCGGCTTCATCCTGACCCAGGACGGCTACATCGTCACCAACAACCACGTGGTCAGCGGTGCCAACACCGTGAAGGTCACCCTGTACAACGGCGACACCTATGACGCCGCCATCATCGGCACCGACAAGGACTACGACATCGCCGTCATCAAGGTGGAGGCTCAGGACCTCCAGCCCGTGACCCTGGGCAGCAGCGATTCCCTGAACGTGGGCGACCGGGTGCTGGCCGTGGGCAACCCCCTGGGCGAGCTGACCTTCTCCATGAGCGGCGGCATGGTCTCCAGCGTGAACCGGGCCATCAACGTGGACGGCACCCCCTTCAACATGATCCAGACCGACGCCTCCATCAACCCCGGCAACTCCGGCGGCCCGCTGTTCAACAGCTACGGTGAGGTGGTGGGCATCGTGTCCGCCAAGTACTCCAGCTATTCCAGCGAGGCCGTTGAGGGTCTGGGCTTCGCCATCCCCATCAACGACGTCATCTCCATGATCGAGGACATCATGACCAACGGCTACGTCACCAACAAGGCCTATCTGGGCGCCACCATCGGCACTCTCAGCGCCAGCATGGCCCAGCAGTACCGCTACAGCATCACCGAGGGCGCCTTCATCTACTCCGTGGACGAGGACGGCGCCGCCGCCAAAGCGGGACTGAAGATGGGCGACGTCATCACGAAGATCGACAACACCGCCATCTCCTCCCTGGAGGACCTCACCGCCGCCAAGAAGGGCTATTCCGCCGGTGACACCGCCACCCTCACCGTCTACCGGGAGGGCCAGACCATCACCGTGGAGCTGACCTGGGGCGCCCAGCCCAAGCAGGACACCACCACCAGTGCTACCCAGGACCAGAGCGGCAGCAACAACTACTACAGCAGCGACGACATGCAGGACCTGTTTGACTACTTCTTCGGCCAGTACGGCGGCCGCCGGGGCAGCGGCACCACGGCCTGAACCATGGGAATCCGCCGGAGTCTGGCGGGCGGGCCGCGGCAGCAGCTGCGGCAGAGCCAAGACCGCCCTTGCGGCAGACGTCCCGGCCGGTCAATATAGATCGCAGGCAGACGAATGATATGGGAAAGCGCACCGTGAGAGATCACGGTGCGCTCAGGCTGTCGAGAAACCCGGTTGCGCAATTAGGCGGCAACCGGGTTTTCAGCACATATTCGGGAAAATAGAATCGAAAATAGGAAATGGGCGGGTCTGTCCCAAATTCTGTGTAAACGCCGAAATGCGGTGCAAATAGAGCAAAATATATTCAAGGTGGAAGTGGTGCAAGCTGCTGCCGCCTTGTTTTCAAAATAACAGTA
>NZ_JBQHUP010000020.1:0-43329 GCF_052065175.1 Dysosmobacter sp. HCP28S3_G4
GTACGAGGGGGCGGGAGCCCCTTCGTATTGAATCGAATGTCTGCAAAAAGCCTGCGTTAGCAGGCGTTTGCGCCGCACAGCGGCAGATTTTCGGGCCGCATTGCGGTCCGCAAAAAGGGTCTATTGTCAGGCTGTCGGAAAAGTCTATGGACTTTTTCGACAGCCTGGGGGGAAACCTTTGGTTTCCCCGGTTCTTTTGCCCGGAGGACAAAAGAATCTGCCGGAATCATTTTTGCCGCGGCGTGTAGGTGGCAAAAATACCCCGACCCGGGCGCCCCGGGGGCGCACACACCAGTGACCGACGTCACTGGTGAGGGGGAATCTAAAGGGGGGACGCAAGTCCCCTCTTTAAGGCGGTCATCCGCCCAAGTATGCCTTCTTGATCGCCGGAGACGCCAGCAACTCCGCACCGGTGCCGGAGGTGACGATCTTGCCGGTCTCCAGCACGTAGCCACGGTCCGCGATGGACAGCGCCGCCTGGGCGTTCTGTTCCACCAGCAGAATGGTGGAGCCGTTCTTGTGGAGGCTCTGGATGATGTCGAAGATCTGCTCCACCAGAATGGGCGCCAGACCCATGGAGGGTTCGTCCAGCATCAGCAGCTTGGGATGGGACATGAGCGCCCGGCCCATGGCCAGCATCTGCTGCTCGCCGCCGGAGAGGGTGCCCGCCGTCTGGCGGCAGCGCTCCTTCAGACGGGGGAACAAGTCGTAGACCATCTCCAGGTCCTTGGACACGCCGCTGCCCGGCTGGGTGTAGGCCCCCATCTCCAGATTCTCCTGCACCGTCATCTGGAGGAAGACCCGGCGGCCCTCCGGCACCTGGGCCAGCCCTTTTTCCACGATCTTGTGGGGCGGCACCTTGGCCAGATTCTCACCGGCGAAGGTGATGGAGCCGGTCTTGCTGCGGAGCAGGCCGGAGACGGTGTTCAGAGTGGTGGATTTGCCCGCGCCGTTGGCGCCGATGAGGGTGACGATCTCCCCCTCGTTCACCTCGAAGGAGACGCCCTTGATGGCGTGAATGCTGCCGTACCAGACGTTGATGTCGTCCACTTTCAGAATGGTGCCCATGCTCACGCCTCCTTTTGCTTGCCCAGGTATGCCTCGATGACCCGGGGATTGGCCTGGATCTCTTCAGGGGTGCCCTTGGCGATGATGTGGCCGAAGTTCAGCACGCAGATGCCCTCGCAGATGTTCATGACCAGATTCATGTCATGCTCGATGAGCAGAACGGCGATCTGGAAAGTGTCCCGGATCTTGCGGATGTTCTCCATCAGCTCCGCCGTCTCCGAGGGGTTCATGCCCGCCGCCGGTTCGTCCAGCAGCAGCAGGGACGGGTTGGTGGCCAGGGCCCGGACGATCTCCAGACGGCGCTGGGCGCCGTAGGGCAGGGCTCCCGCCTTGACGTTCGCGATGCCCTCCATGCCGAACAGGCTCAGCAGCTCCATGGCACGGTCGTGGGCAATCTTTTCCTCCTTCCAGTAGGAGGGGAGGCGGAAGATGCCGCTCCACATGCCGTACTTCATCTCGTTGTTCATGCCCGCCTTCACGTTGTCCTCCACGGTCAGGTTGTTGAACAGGCGGATGTTCTGGAAGGTCCGGGCGATGCCCGCACGGTTCACCTGCATGGTATTCATGCCGTGGGTGTCCTTGCCGTCCAGCAGGATGGTGCCGGCGGTGGGCTGGTACACCTTGGTCAGCAGGTTGAACACCGTGGTCTTGCCCGCGCCGTTGGGGCCGATGAGACCGGCGATCTCCGTCCGGCCGATGGTCAGGTTGAAGTTCTCCACGGCCTTCAGGCCGCCGAAGGTGATGCCCAGATTGATGCACTCCAGAATGGGCTGCTTGTCAATGTCCCGCTCCGTCAGCAGAGCACTGGAGGGGACGGGGATCAGTTTTCCGAACATATCAGGCCGCCTCCTTCTTCTGTCTGCCTGCGAACCGGGTCCACAGATTCCGCAGGCTGGGATTGTTGGTGGCCAGCATCACCAGGATCAGCACGATGGCGTACACCAGCATCCGGTAGTCGGAGAACTGGCGCAGGGCCTCCGGCAGGATGGTCAGGGCCGAGGCCGCCACGATGGAGCCCAGCATGTTGCCCAGGCCGCCCAGCACCACGAACACCAGCACCAGAATGGAGGTGTTGAAGTCGAACTTGTTGGCCACGATGGTGGAGTAGTTCATGGCGAACAGGCTTCCGGCGGCGCCCGCCAGGGCGGCGGATACCACGAAGGCCATCATCTTGTACTTGGTGATGTTCAGGCCCAGGCTCTCCGCCGCGATGCGGTTGTCCCGGATGGCCATGATGGCCCGGCCCGCCCGGCTGTTCACCAGATTGAACACCACGACCAGGGTCAGCAGGATCAGGAGGAAGCCGGCGGTGAAGGTGGAGATCTTCTGGATGCCGCCGATGCCCATGGGGCCGGAGATCAGCAGCTTGCCGCCCTCCGCCAGATCCGTCTTGTCACTGAGGAGGCTCATGTGGAGGCCGCTGGAGTCCACGCCCACGTAGAGGTTGTTGAAGATACTCTTGATGATCTCGCCGAAGGCCAGGGTCACGATGGCCAGATAGTCGCCGTTGAGCCGCAGCACCGGGATGCCGATGAGGAAGCCTGCCAGGGCGGCGAAGGCCGCGCCGATGACCATGGCCACCGCCAGCCGCAGGGGCGCGGAGGGGATGGCGTCCTGCAAGGCCATGGCCGCGGCGGTGCCGGTGAAGGCACCCATGGACATGAAGCCCGCATGGCCCAGGGACAGCTCGCCCAGGATGCCCACCGTCAGGTTCAGGGAGATGGCCATGACCACGTAGGCGCAGATGGGCACCAGCATGCCCTGGATGGTGAAGGACAGCACGCCGCCCTGCTTCAGGACGTCGCTGCCCAGGAACTGGAGGATCACATAGGCCAGGATCACCACGCCGTAGGTGGTGAAGTTCCGGCGGGAGGTCCGGTTCAGCCGTTTCATTTTCTCTGCCATGTTTCCCACCTCACACTTTCTCACGGACGGGCCTGCCCAGAAGGCCGGCGGGTTTCACCAGCAGCACGATGATCAGCACCGCGAACACCACCGCGTCGGACATCTGGGTGGAGATGTACGCCTTGGCAAAGATCTCGATGATGCCCAGCAGGATGCCGCCCAGGAAGGCTCCGGGGATGGAGCCGATGCCGCCGAACACGGCGGCGGTGAAGGCCTTGATGCCCGGCATGGAGCCGGTGGTGGGCACCAGGGTGGGATAGGCGGAGCACAGCAGCACACCGGCGATGGCGGCCAGGCCGGAGCCGATGGCGAAGGTCATGGAGATGGTGCCGTCCACGTTGATGCCCATGAGCTGGGCCGCGCCCTTGTCCTCGGAGCAGGCCCGCATGGCCTTTCCCATCTTGGTGCGGCCGGTGAACCAGGTCAGGACCACCATGATCACCACGCAGGCCACAATGGCGGAGATGGTGACGAAGGAGATCTTCAGCTCGCCGCCGAACAGCTCCACGCCGGTCTTGGCGGCGACTCCGGCGCCGGTCTTGGCGGCGTCTCCGGCGCCGGCGGTGAAGAAGTTGGGGAACACCTTGGGGTTGGAGGACCACAGCAGCAGCGCCGCGTTCTGGAGGAAGTAGCTGACGCCGATGGCGGTGATCAGCACCGCCAGGGAGGGGGCCTGCCGCAGGGGCTTGTAGGCCAGCCGCTCCACCACCATGCCCAGCACGGTGCAGACGGCCATGGCCAGCAGGACGCCCACCACCGGCGGCAGGTCGAAGCGGGAGACAGCGAAGAAGCAGATGTAGGCGCCAACCATGATGACGTCGCCGTGGGCGAAGTTCAGCATCTTGGCGATGCCGTACACCATGGTGTAGCCCAGGGCGATGATGGCGTAAATGCTGCCCAGACTGATCCCGCTGATGAGATAGTTGAGAAACGTCATTTGCACACACCTCTTTAAATGGTTTTGGAGACAAATGGTCTGTGGGAACAGGGTTCCGGAGACAGCCGGAGCATATCTGAAAAGACGCCGCGGACCCATCCGACGGGGACCTTTCAGATATGCTCTGGTCTTCCCGGGGGAGACGGGCCGCGGCGGCGGCCCGTTTCCCCGGTGGGTCACATGGAATGGATGGGATCAGTCCAGACCGACGTAGGCGCCGTCCTGGATGACCATGCCCTTGGGGCTCTTGGACACCGCGCCGTCGGCGGTCCAGGTGATGCCCGCGCCGTCGCCGGTGAGGCCTTCGAAGGTCATGGTGGTGAACTGCTCCACCATGGCGGCGCACAGCTCCTCGTTGCTCATGTCGGGGGTGCAGCCGGCGTTCTCCAGAGCCTGCTTGATGGCGTAGACGCAGTCATAGGCGTCGGCGGCGAACTGGTTGGGGGTCTCGCCGAACTGGTCCTGATACTTCTTGACGAAGTTCTGAGTCTTCTCATCAGAAGCGTCGGCGGAGAAGGGAGTCAGCAGGATGACGCCCTCGGCCAGGGAGGTGTCGAAGCCGTCCATGGTCAGGATGCCGTCCATGCCGTCCACGCCGAACCAGGTGGGGGCGTAGCCCATGGCCTTGGCCTGGGCGAAGATCAGGGAGGCAGGCTGATAGTACATGGGCAGGAACACCAGATCCGCGCCGGCGTCCTTGGCGTTGTTCAGCTGGACGGAGAAGTCGGTGTCGTTACCGTCGGCGAAGGTGGTGTCGGAGACGATGGCTAGGTTCCGGGCGGCGGCCTCCTCCACGAAGGTGTCGTGGATGCCCTTGGAGTACACGTCGTCGTTCTTCCAGATGATGGCGACCTTGGAGGCCAGGCCCTTGGTGGCGATGTACTCAGCGGACTTGGCGCCCTGGCCGGGGTCGGTGAAGCACATCTGGAACACGTTGTCCTTGCCCTCGGTGACGGCCACGGAGGAGGCGGAGGGCGTCAGGGCGAAGATGCGGTCCTCATTGTTCATGGTGGAGGTGGCCTCGCAGGGCTTGGAGGTCACGGAGCCCAGGGACAGCTGCATGCCCCAGCTCTTCAGGGCGTTGTAGGCGTTGACGGCCTTCTCGGCGTCGTGGGTGTCGTCCTCATAGCGCAGCTCGAACTGGATGGCGCCGCCCTCGGCGTTGATCTCATCCACGGCGATCTGGGCGCCGTTCTTGGCCGCATTGCCGTAGATGGCGGCGCCGCCGGTCAGGGGGCCGGTGCCGCCCAGCTTGAAGGCCGCGCCGGAGGCCGCGGCGGTGCTGCCGGAAGCGGAGGACGCGCCGGAGGCGGCGGGGGCGGAGCTGCCGCTGTCGCCGCAGCCGGCCAGCATGGAGACGGCCAGTGCGCAGGCCATCACGAGGCTTACGAGTTTCTTCTTGTTCATGACAAATACTTCCTTTCGATGTTTGGGTCGCTTGGAATTATACAAAAAAGCGGCTGTGCTTCAAGAGCACAGCCGCTTTGCTGTATCACAGTCTTACGCGGGCCGGTCGCTCTTGCGTCTATTCAGTTGGCAGGTAATCACCAGAACCGCCAGTACAGCCAGTACAGCCAGAATCAGGGATACGGACAGGCACAGGCAGACCAGAATGCCCAGAATAATCAAAATGGACGCCAGCAGAATGGCGTCCATGGTCAGAGCGATATTGGCGCAGGAGAAAGAAGCCTCTGCATGGGACGCAGAAGCGGACATCATATTCTGGGCATGGCAGGTATGGAACATGGTCCACGGCTCCTTTCTGAAAAACGATACAGGCCCGCTTCACAGCGGCTGTATGTTGACTATTGTAAAGACTCCGTCTGGAAAAGTCAACCCACGAGACGGTTTTTTTTGAATAAAAAGTCAGAAAAATACCGGGGATAATTGGGGAAAACTACAGAAAAGCCCATTGGTATCCTGGGAAAATGTGCACAGCGGGACCGCCCAACGCTGTCTGCTTTTCACGGCAGACAACGCCGGGCGGGGGCGAATCAGGTCTCCGGCAGGATGCGGAAGGCGACCTCGTGGCCGTCGATGAGCCGGGACTTCCGGGCGAAAAACACCCGGCCCACGCAGTCGGACCGCAGATGCTCCAGAATCTCCCCGGTGCAGGGGCCCAGAATGTCCGCCAGGATCTGGCCGGGCTTCACCAGATCCCCCGGCTCCCGGCTGCGCAGCAGCAGTCCGCCGGCGGAGGAGAGAATGTTGTGGAGGCCGGACTCCTGGAAGGTCTCCGGCGTGAAGCCGGAGGGGGGCACGTCCCGGCGGGACAGCTCCTTGGCCCGCAGGAACCGCAGCACCGCCTGCACCGCCTGCCGGGCGGCGCCGGGGTCGATGTCCTCCGTCTCCGTGGTGTAGAGGGAGAAGGCGGTGGTGTTCCACAGCTGCCAGTTATAATTTAAGGTAGTGGTGTCGTAGGGCTGGGGACGGCGAACCACCACGTAGGGCAGGCCGAAGGCCAGTCCCTCCTCCGCCCGCTCATAGCCCGTGTCCATGATGCGGACGTGGGGCAGATGGTCCCCGGGCAGGTAGAAGCTGGTGAGGTGGACGCCGTACTGGTAGTCCTGCAGGGCGGCGAAGATGCGTCCGGCGATGCGCTGGGTGGTCTCGCCTTCGTCGTAGCCCGGGAACATGCGGTTGATGTCCGTGTTGTCCGCGGCCCAGAACCGCCGTCCCACGTTCATGGAGAACTGATTGGCGCAGGGCACCACCAGAATGCCCGTCTCCGGGGCCAGCAGGCCCTCCCGCTCTAGCTCCGCCAAGGACTGAATCAGCAGGGAGCAGACGTACATCTGCTGGATCTCGTTGCCCCGAAGGGCGCCCATCACCGCCAGACTTTTTTTGTCCGGCGCGCCGAAGGCCCAGCCCCGGACAGGCAGGGGACGGCGGTAGGGGGTATCCACCGTGAAAAGCTCCAGTTCTCTCATAGCGCACCTCCCAGAATGCGGGCGATCAGGGAGCCCTCGTAGACCACCGGGTACTCCCGCAGGGTGAACAGCAGTCCGGTGGCGGGACTGCGCAGGGTCTCCCGGATCTCCCCCGTCAGCGGCTCCACGATGTCGCCGATGGGCTGGCCCTCCTCCACCCGGGCGTCGTGGGCCACGGCGGGGACGAAGATGCCGGCGCAGGCGGCGTTGACGAAGGAGACGCTTCCGTCGGTGCTGACCATGGGCGGCGCCACCGGCACCACCGGGGCGTCCCACATACCCAGATGGGCCATCAGGGAGAGGAGGCCGCTGACCAGACGGTCGCCGTAGGACCGGGTCAGCCGCATGCCCACCCCCATCTCCACCACCAGCGTGGGGGTGTCCAGGGCGTTGAGACTGTGGGCCAGGGTGGACTCCAGCACCGTGGCCGCCGCGTGGATCCAGATGAGGTCCATGCCCAGGCGCTTGGCCAGGGGCACCAGACGCTCCGCCGTGTTCTCGTTGATGCGCACCTGGGGGATCTCCCAGAGGAAGATGTTGCTGGCGTGGATGTCCACGCAGACGTCGGCCCCCTGCATGTCCCGGGTCAGCCGGACGGCCACGAACTCGGACATGGAGCCGCCCTCGCTGCCGGGGAAGGTGCGGTTCATGTCCAGATCGCACAGGGGGATGCCCCGGGTCATGGTGCTGATGCCCAGGGGGTTCAGGGCCGGATAGATGTCCACCGTGCCGTGGAGATGCTCCGGATGCTCCTTCAGCAGGCGGGCCAGCTTCCAGGCCACGTACTGGCCCTCCAGCTCGTCGCCGTGGGTGCCGGTGACGACGCACAGCCGCTTTTCGCCGCTGCCCATCCGGTTTTTCGGGATCACAAGGTCCTCCCCCACGGCGAGGGGGACCCGGACGACTTCCTGTATCATAGTGAAACGCCTTTCCTGCCGCGCCGGCGGGAAAGGCGTTGGTCTCCGCGCCGTTGCGGGCATTGTGTTTTTGTTTTCTTTACTGCTGCTGGACCCGCATGAACACCGTCTGGGTCTGGCCGGTGAGCCCCAGGAAGACGCCCCGCTCCATGGGGCAGTCCCCGAAGTCCCGGCCCACGCCGAAGCGGATGTAGCCCTCGTCGGTCCAGCGGCCCCGGGTGGGGTCGATGCCGGTCCAGACGCCGTCCAGCCACACCTCGCACCAGGCATGGCTGGCGCCTTCCCCCTCCGGCAGGCCGTTGACGTACCGGGCGGTGAGGCCCGCCCGACGGGCCAGGGCCAGATAGACGTGGGCGAAGTCCTGACACACGCCCTGTCCGGCGGCGAAAGCCTCCGCCGCCGTGGTGTGGACGCCGGTGACGCCCGGGAGATAGGTCATCCGCTCCCGCACCGCCTCCGCCAGCGCCCAGGCCCGGGCCCGGGGTTTCTCCGGCAATGCAAGGCCAGACAGATATCCGGCCATGGCCCCGTCCGTCCCGGTGAAGGGAGACGGATAGCGGAAGACGGGGTGGGGCGTCTCCGGCACACGGCGGCTGAGGTCCAGCCGGGCGGTGCCCCGGACGGTGTAGCGGAAGCGGTCGTGGGGGGCCTCTACCCGCCCCGCCTCCAGCAGATTGCCGAAGCCGTCGTGCTGGAGGGAGAAGGGCACCGGCGAGTCCAGGGCCAGCGAGGCGTCCAGGATCTCCTGGCCGGGGAAGGAGGGCGGCACGCACCGCAGCACAAAGGCGTGGCTGCGCACCGCGTCCCCGAAGGTCAGCAGAATGTCATAGTAGAATGAAAGCGTCCGGCTCATACGCAGAACAGGCCCTCCACGCTGGCCAGCAGCTGGGGGAGGGGCACGTCCGCGCCGTACACCGCCATCTGGGTGACGGTCTCCAGCGCCGTCTGGTCCACCGGCAGATCCGTCTTGTACAGCCGGTTCAGCAGCTTCCGCAGCTCCCGGCGGAGGGGGGCGTCCTCCGTGCCCAGGCGGAGCATCATGCTGATGCGCTCCACGCTGCCGCCGGATTTGGTGATGTTCCGGGCGGACTCCGCCTCCACGGAGTCGTCGAAGCTGCCCTGGAAGGCCATGATGTCGTCCATGACCCACTGTAATTCCACCTGGGGGCTGTCGCTTTTGGCGGCCAGCTCCATGGCGCTGTGGGCTATCTGCACGTAGGCCAGGGTGGGGGTGGAGATGGTCTCCCGCAGGACCATGCCGTTGCCCAGCATGTTCTCCACGCTGGAGATGACGGAGCTGGGGTCCTGGGGATCAAAGAGATACCGGCGGCAGAAGTCCTCCGCGCTGGTGTAGGGGCAGGGGACGCCCAGCCGGCGGCAGACGCCGGCATAGTCCGCCTCCCCGCCGTCGATGACCTGGTCGTACAGCTTGCTCATGAACTGAATGGTGGAATAGACCCGCTCCGTGTACCGGCCCAGCCAGAACAGGCGGTTCTGTTTGCTCAGCGTGACAGTACCCATGTGTCCTTGAAGCCTACTCCCTGAGAAGAATTGACGATAAAGCTGTCCGGGTTCCGGGAGAACCGGGTCAGGCCGCTGGGCCAGACCACCGTGTCCTCTGCCCCGGAGAGAACGAAGGCCCGCAGGTCCGCCTTGCGGTCCACCTGCTGTCCCTCATCCATGATGGGCAGGTCCTGGAAGTCGATGACCTCCTGGGCGATGAACCGCCGGGGCTCCGCCAGGATGGTGTCCCGGATGGACGCCAGCTGTTCCTTCGTCAGCTTGCTGCCGAAGACCACGCCGTAGCCGCCGGCCTCCGCCACGTCCTTGATGACCAGCCGGTCCAGATGGTCCAGCACGTACTTCCGGTCCTCGTCGTAGAAGGGCAGATAGGTGGGGGCGTTGTTCAGAATGGGCTCCTCCCCCAGATAGTACCGGATCATCTTGGGCACGAAGTAGTAGATGCCCTTGTCGTCCGCCGCGCCGTTGCCGAAGGCGTTCAGTACCGCCACGTTCCCCGCCCGGTAGGCGGACATGAGATTGGGGATGCCGATGAGGGACTCCGGCTCAAAGGCCAGGGGGTCCATGTACTCGTCGGACACCCGGCGGTACAGGGCACCCACCCGCTGGTCCCCCTGGGTGGAGCGGTAGTAGAGGACGCTGTCCCGGACGTACAGGTCCCCGGCCTCCGCCAGCACGGCCCCGGTCTTCTCCGCCAGATAGGAGTGCTCGAAGTAGGCGGCGTTGTACCGGCCCGGCGTGAACACCACGTTGATGCCGCCGGTGCTGACGCTGTCCATGGTTTTCCGCAGCAGATCGCCGTAGTTCCGGTTGTCCAGAATGTCGTTGCTGCGGAAGGTCTCCGGGCTGCACCGGCGGCACAGGTCCCGGGCGATGAGGGGATAGGACGCGCCGGAGGGGATGCGGAGATTGTCCTCCAGAATGTACCACACGCCGTCCTTGCCCTTCACTAGGTCGATGCCGGAGATGTGGCTGTACACCCCCTTCACCGGCCGGATGCTCTCGCACTGGGGCAGGTAGCCGGGGGAGCGGAACACGAAGTCCTCCGGCAGCGTGCCGTCGGCGATGATCTGCTTTTCGCCGTACACGTCCGCCAGAAACAGATTCAGCGCCCGCACCCGCTGGATCAGACCCTTTTCCAGCTCCGCCCACTCCTGGGCGGTGATGACGCGGGGGATCGCGTCGAAGGGGAACAGCCGCTCCTGGAACGTGCCGTTCTTGTAAATTCCGAATTTGACGCCGTAGCGGGCCAGCTGCTGGTTGATCTGCCGCTCATGCCGGATCAGCGCATCCATATCCATCACCTTCCTTAGTGAAAAAAGCAGGGCAGCGGCTGCCTTGTGGCGCCGCTGCCCTGCTTTCGTGTTGAGTGGATTATAGCGGAAACGGACCTGTCTGTCAAGGGCGGGGAGCTGTCGCTGTGAGACGGACAGCGGAAATTGATGGAAATTGCCGAAAATCCGGCTGGCCGGAGGGGCGCTCCTTATGGGCCATTCCGGCGGGGGACTGTCAGATATTCAGCCGGCGGCGCAGCTCCTTCACCCGGTCCCGGCCGATGGGCAGCACCGTGGAGGAGCCCCGGACCCGGAGGGCGAAGCTGCTGTTGTTCCAGGGGAAGATGTCCTGGATGTATTTCAGCTGCACCAGACAGGTCTTGTGGGTGCGGTAGAAGCCCTGGTCCGCCAGGCGGCTCTCGTAGTCCGACATGGGGGTGCTGTCGTTGTACGCCTCGCCGGTCAGGGTGTGGAGAACGCAGCCCCGGCCGGAGCCGTCGGTCTCGATGTAGGTCACGTCGCTGACGTCCAGCAGGGTGGTGTGGCGGTTGCTGCTGATGGCCAGCCGTCCCGTGCCGGGGGCCGGGGCCGGGGCGGACCGGGCGGGGACGCAGCGGTCCAGCACCTGCCGGATGCGCTGGGGATCGAAGGGTTTCAGGATGTAGTCGTCCACCTGTAATTCAAAGGCCCGGACGGCGTAGTCCGAGTAGGCGGTGGCGAAGACGATGCGGGCCTGGGGCATCAGCCGCCGGGCCAGGGCGGCCACAGTGGTGCCCTCCATGTCTCCCAGGTGGACGTCGATGAACAGGATGTCGAAGCTCTCCGACTCCAGCAGGCCCATGGCCTGGGCGCCGTTGCCCGCCTCCACGATCTCCGCCTGGGGCAGGAGCTGGCGGATCTGGTGGATCAGCTCCACTCGGGAGTATTTTTCATCATCAATGACGGCAATACGCAAGGATCACCCCTCCTTTGTGGAAATGCTGTCCGCCGCGGACGGCGGGATCAGGGGAATGGAAAAGGCCACGGTGGAGCCGTGCTCCGTGCTGTCGATGGTGAAGACGCACAGGGCACCGTAGATGCTGCGCAGGCGCTTGCGGACGTTGAACAGGCCCGTGTAAGTGGGATCGTCCGGGTCGTTCAGCTTTTCCAGCACCTCCGGCGGGAAGCCGTGGCCCTGGTCGGAGACCCGGATGTAGGCCCGCTCTCCGTCCTGGCGGATCTGGATGTGGACCCGGCGGTCGTCCACGGCGATGCCGCCGTGGCGCACGGCGTTCTCCACCACCGGCTGGAGGATCAGCGGCGGCAGGCGCAGGGCCGTCAGGTCCTCCGGCAGCTCCCAGGTGACGTGGATGGCGTCCTCGAACCGGGCCTCTGTCAGGATCAGGTAGTTTTTCACGTTGGCCAGCTCCTGCTCCAGCGTCACGAAGGACTCGTTGATGGACAGCGTCTGGCGGAAGTAGTTGGCCAGCACCAGAATGGTCTCCCTGGCCCGGTCCGGGTCCGTCAGGCACAGGGCGGAGATGGTGTTCAGGGCGTTGAACAGGAAGTGGGGGTTGATCTGGGACTGCAATGCCCGGAACTCCGCCTGCTGGCGCAGGTCGATCTGGTGCTGCAGCTCCCCCAGCTCCAGCATGGAGGAGAAGAACTGGGCCAGACTGTCGGCGGTGCGGGCGTCGGCCTCCAGGATCAGGTTGGGGCCCAGGGGCACCACCAGCATCAGCGTGCCCACCACGCGGCTGTCCCAGATCAAGGGGGCGGCGATGGCGGCGCTGTCCCGGGGGACGGCGATGCCGTTCTCGCCGGGATAGTCCTGCACGTCGATGAGCTCTCCCTGCTCCAGGGCCTGCCGGGCGGGGGCGGGCAGGGGGTGGTCCGTCAGGTCAATGCCGGCGGCGGCCAGCACCTGCTCCCGGTCCGTCAGGATGACCTGGAATTCCGGCAGATTCTCCCGGACGATGTCCACCGCCTGCTGGAGGCCACGGCGGTGGGCCATGCCCTCCCGCAGGTAGGGTAGACACTTCTGGGCGATGAACAGCGCCATGGACTGCTGCTCCGCCAGCTGAATGGTCAGGTCCCGGTTCAGTCGGTCCAGCATATAGATGAACAGCACCAGGCCCAGGGAGTTGACGGCCATTTTGGGCAGGAGGATGGCCTTCTCCAGCTCCGCCACCGCCTGAATGGGCCGGGACAACAGAAACAGAAAGCCGCACTGGAGAAGCTCCGAGAAGATCACCAGTCCCACCAGGGACAGATACCGCCGCTTCTGCCGGGGAAACCAGCGGTAGCAGGCAGCACCGATGATGCCGAAGAAGAAGGTGCCCACGCCGCAGGCCAGAGAGGTGAAGCCGGCGGGGGCATAGAGAAAGCGGTGGAGGCCGCCCATAGCGCCGGCGCAGAGGCCGGACAGGGGACCGCCCACCAGTCCGGCGGCCACCGTGCTGACCACCCGGGTGTTCACCACCGCGCCCTGAAAATTCAGTCCCGTGTAGGTGCCGCTGATGGACAGCAGGCCGAAGATGATGCCCAAGCACAGCTGATTGGAGACGGAGCGGACCTGACGCTTCAGAATGGCCCGCAGGGGCCGCACCTCCGTCAGCACCATAGCCACCAGAAGCAGCAGACTGATATTCAGCAGCAGATGGATCAGCAGATTGTTTTCCACGGGCTCCCTCCGTTTCCAGCAATTTATTTCCAGCTTTTCTGACAACGTAGACAGTGTATCACCATCCGGATTTGAATGCAAGACGGCGTTTCCGTTCACGCATAAAATTCGACTGTTCTCCCGCCGCAGACGACTGTAGGCCCCAATTTGATTGACAATGTCTGAATTTTAACATATTATTCACAAACAAAGGGGAAATCTGTATGGATTCACCAACAGGACCCGCGTCCGGCGGCTCCGCCGTCGGGAAAATCACGAAAAGGAGAGATTCGAATGATGAAGAAGATCCTCGCTCTGACTCTGGCTTTGGGCATGACGCTGTCCCTGGCCGCCTGCGGCTCCGGCAGCTCCGGTTCCAGCGCCGCCGCCTCCAAACCCGCCGCCTCCGCCGCCTCCAGCGCCGCCGCCTCCGCCCAGACGGAGAGCAAGGGCCTGACGGAAGCCGAGCGCGCCAAGGAGTTCATCACTGTCGGCACCGGCCCGACCTCCGGCATCTACTTCCCCATCGGCGGCGCCTTCGCCACCGCTCTGAAGGAGTGGGGCTACCAGACCTCCGCCGAGGCCACCAACGCCACCGGACAGAACATCCAGAATATCCTCAACGGCGACGCTGAGATCGCCATCGCCATGCAGGACGCCGTCATGCAGGCCTACACCGGCACCGGCGCCTACGAGGGCAAGGATCCCGCCACCGACCTGTGCGCCCTGATGCGCCTGTGGCCCAACTACGTGCAGCTGGTCACCACCGCCGACACCGGCATCAAGTCCGTCTCCGACCTGAAGGGCAAGCGCGTGGGCGTCGGCGCCGCCAACTCCGGCGTGGAGATCAACGCCCGTATGATCCTCAACGCCTTCGGCCTGAGCTATGACGACATTACTCCCGACTACCTGGCTTACGGCGAGGCCATCGACAACATGAAGAACGGCCAGTGCGACGCCGTGTTCGTCACCTCCGGCCTGCCCAACGCCACCGTCATGGATCTGGGCGTCCAGTACGACATGGTCATCGTCCCCATCGACGGTGATGGCCGCGACAAGCTGGTCAGCGAGTATCCCTACTACGCCAAGTCCGTCATCCCCGCGGGCACCTACAACAACACCGAGGACGTCGAGGGCGTTTTCGTGTACAATATCATGCTGGTCAATAAGGACCTGAGCGACGCCATGGTCTATGACATGCTGGAGGGCATCTTCGCCAACATCAGCACCATCAAGGCCTCCCACAACGCCGCTGACAAGAACATCGACATCACCTTCGGCGTGGACGATATCCAGCTGCCCCTGCATCCCGGCGCCGAGGCGTTCTGGAAGGACAACGGCTACATCAAGTAAGCACATCCCGGCATTTCTGAGATCCCGATGGAGCGGTGCGGGCGGACAGTCCGCACGCACCGCTCGGCTCTTTTCGTTCGGAGACTGCGCAATGAAAACAGAGGCTAAACGCCACGCCCTTCAGGCGCTGGTTTTTCTGGCGGCAGCAGCCGCCTTTTTCTGGTGGGCCTTCCTGGTCCCCCACGGGACCGTGTTCCAGCTCTACGACCGGGACCGGCATCAGGTGGTCTTCTCCACGGACATCCGCGCAGGAGATCAGCTGAAGCTGGAGATCGAGCACTCCTTCGAGCATATCCCGTGGTACGAGTTCTACACGGTCACAGACGACTTGCAGTTCAATCTGGACGCCATTGCCGTGGCGGGCTATGGCGCAGGCATTCCCGCTGAGATGGACGTCCCCACCCGTGTGGAGGGCGGCCTGGTGTGGATGGAGGACATCAACAGTCTCTTTCCCCAGTTCAGCTGGATCACATCCGCCAAATATATGAAGGGCCTCTCCCTCAACGGGGTGGAGGTATTCGATTTCCGGTCCCTGCCCGACGCCAGCAGGATCCGGGGAGAAATTATCACGAGAAGGGGGTACCTCTCCAGTGTCTGATCTGAATAAGACAACCGCTCCCGCCCAGGAGAACACGGCGCCTGTGGACGCCGCCAAAGGCGCGGAGATCATTGAGAAATATGAAAAAGAATCCCGTACCCGCAAATTCGAGAGTGATTGGATGAAGAAGCTGGTCTACGCCCTGTGCCTGGCCTTCACCATCTATCACCTGGCCTACGCCTCCGGCCTGCGGGCGCTGCAGATGGTCAACATCAAGCACCACGCCATCCACGTGGGCCTGATCCTGGTGCTGGGATTCCTGCTGTATCCCGCGTTCAAGAAGACCAGCCGGAAAAAGATGGTCTGGTACGACTGGGTCCTGGTGGCGCTGTCCGCCATCATGCCCGTGTACGTGTTCCTGCGGTATCCCACCTTCATCTCCACCGGCTTCCAGGGTGAGACCATCGACATCATCATGGGCACCATCCTGATCCTGCTGGTGCTGGAGTGTTCCCGCCGGATCAGCGGCCCGGCCCTGACCATCCTGTCCATCATCTTCCTGCTGTACGGCGTGTTCGGCCGGTGCTTCCCCGGCGTGTTCATGCACCGGGGCTACACCTGGCACCGCATCGTCACCTATCTGACCACCGATATCTACGGCATCTACGGCACCTCCGTCAAGGTGGCCGCCACCTACATCGTGCTGTTCATCATCTTCGGCGAGGTCATGAACAAGTGCGGCATGGGCCAGTTCTTCAACGACATCGCCAACGCCCTGGCCGGCCACACCAAGGGCGGCCCCGCCAAGGTGGCCGTTCTGGCCTCCGGCTTCCTGGGCTCCATCAACGGCTCCGCCGTGGCCAACGTGGTCACCACCGGCACCTTCACCATTCCCCTGATGAAGAAGACCGGCTACACCAAGGAGTTCGCCGGCGCCGTGGAGGCCACCGCCTCCGTGGGCGGCCAGCTGCTGCCCCCCATCATGGGCGCCGCCGCCTTCGTCATGGCGGAGACCCTGGGCGTTCAGTACGGCGTCATTATCAAGGCCGCCGTCATCCCCGCCCTGATCTACTATCTGGGCATCATCATCCAGGTCCAGATGCGGGCCACCAAGGACGGCCTCAACGGCCTGCCCAAGGACCAGATGCCCAAGGCCGGCCAGGTCATGCGTGACCGGGGCCATCTGCTGATCCCCATTGTGTTCCTGCTGTACATGCTGATCTGGAGCGGCAAGACCGTCATCTTCAGCGCCTTCTGGACCATCGTGGTCACCATCGTGGTGGCGGAGCTGCGGCCCATCAGCCGCATGAGCGTCAAGGACATCCTGGACGCCTTCGTGGCCGGTGCCAAGTCCACCGTCTCCGTGGCCATCGCCTGCGCCTGCGTGGGCATCATCGTGGGCATCTGCGGCCTCACCGGCTTCGCCCTGAACGTGGCCCACACCATCATCAGCATCGGCCAGCAGAGCCTGATGCTGACCCTGCTGTTCACCATGGTCACCTGCATGATCCTGGGCATGGGCCTGCCCTCCATCCCCTCCTACCTGATCACCGCCACCATCGCGGCTCCCGCCCTGGTGGAGCTGGGCCAGCCCGAGATCGCGGCCCACATGTTCTGCTTCTACTTCGCCATGTTCGCCAACCTGACGCCGCCCGTGGCCCTGGCCTCCTTCGCGGCGGCGGGCCTCTCCGGCGGCAGTCCCATGAAGACGGGCTGGCAGTCGGTGAAGCTGGCATTGGCGGGCTTCATCGTGCCCTTCATGTTCGTGTACAATCCCCAGCTGCTGCTGGAGAACGTCACCATCCTCAGCGGCATCCAGGTGGTCCTCACCTCCTGCGTGGGCGTGGTGCTCATCGCCGCCGCCGTGGAGGGCTACCTGTTCGGCCGGATGAACTGGGTGCTGCGGATCATCTCCATGGCCGGCGCCCTGCTGCTCATCGACAGCCGCCTTATGACCGATCTCATCGGCATCGCCATTCTGGCGGTGATCCTGGTCCTGCAGAAGGCCACCGCCAAGAACAAGAAGACCCCCGCCGCGCCCGCGGCAACAGCCTGACCCCGTTCGGTGAACATGACGGCCCCCGGCACGGACATCCGCGCCGGGGGCCTCAGCTTGTCGAAAAAGTCTTTTCGACAAGCTGAGGCAAGTTTTTTGACCTTTAGAAAGTTCAAAAAACTTATGATTTCAAACGAAAGACACCCTTCCTGGGTTTCTTTCGCAACTATCTTCCTTCCCGTCGCACAGGATATACGGGTTTCTAGACAGCCTGAGGCCCCCGCCACGCCGCGGCGGGGGCCGGCGCCGTCAGGACTGGAAAAACGGCGGAAAATGTGGTATCATCCACAGCGGAAGGGCCGCTTTCCGGCCCGGCAGAGAACCATCGAAAAGGAGTGTTCCCCATGCCTCAGTTCGATCCCATGAAATACGCCTATTCCTCCCGGCGGAACGTGGTCTACGCCCGCCATGCCATGGCCTGCACCTCCGTGCCCCTGGGGGCCCAGATCGGTCTGGATATCATGAAGCGGGGCGGCAACGCCATGGACGCCGCCGTGGCCATGGCCGCCGCCATGCCTCTGCTGGAGCCCACCGGCAACGGCCTCGGCTCCGACTGCTTCGCCCTGATCTGGGTGGAGAAGGAGAAGAAGCTCTACGGCCTCAACGCCAGCGGCGTGGCCCCCATGGCTCTGTCCGCTGAGACCGTCCGGAACCTGGGCCATGACGCGATGCCCAAGGAGGGCTGGCTGCCCACCATGGTCCCCGGCGCCCCCGCCGGCTGGGCGGCGCTGAACCGCCGCTTCGGAACCAGGCCCCTGACAGAGCTGTTCGCCCCGGCCATCGCCTACGCCCGGGAGGGCTGTCCCGTGCCGGTGAACGTGGCCATCCAGTGGGAGAGGGACTCCCGCCGCGTGGCCGCCGCCCGGGCGAAAAACCCCGCGCCCCACGACTACTGGTGGAAGTCCTTCATGAAGCCCGACGGCACCCCCTACCGGGCGGGGGACATCTTCCGGTGGGAAGAGTACGCCCAAACCATGGAGGAGCTGGCGGCCACGGACTGCGAGAGCTATTACCGGGGCGGCCTGATGGAGAAGATCGTCTCCTTCAGCCGGGAGACCGGCGGGTACTTCTCCGAGGACGATTTCCGGAACTATCAGCCTGCCTGGGTGGAGCCCATCACCACGGACTACAAGGGCTACACCGTCTGCGAGATCCCGCCCAACGGCCACGGCATCACCGTGCTGATGGCCCTGAATATCCTAAAGGGCCTGGACCTGCCGGCGGAGCGGGACTGCGCGGAGGTCTATCACAAGATCCTGGAGTCCATCAAGCTGGCCTTTGCCGACACCAAGACCTACGTGGCGGACCCCCGGTACATGCGGACGAAAGTGGAGGACCTGCTCAGCGAGGAGTACGCTGCCCGGCGGCGGGCGCTGATCTCGGACAGGGCCCTGACGCCGGAGGCGGGAGATCCCTCCTGCGGCGGCACCATCTATCTCTGCACCGCCGACCCGGAGGGGAACATGGTGTCCTTCATCCAGAGCAACTACACCACCTTCGGCGCAGGGGTGGCCATCCCCGGCACCGGCATCTCCCTTCAGAACCGGGGCGCCAACTTCTCCCTGGACCCCGCCAGCGACAACTGTCTGGCGGGAGGGAAGAAGTCCTACCACACCATCATCCCCGGCTTTTTGCTGAAGGACGGCGAGGCCGTGGGGCCCTTCGGCGTCATGGGCGCTTTCATGCAGCCCCAGGGCCACGTCCAGGTGCTGGTGAACACCATCGACTACCACATGAACCCCCAGGAGGCCCTGGACGCCCCCCGGGTCCAGTGGACAGGCGGCAAGCACATCCAGCTGGAGCGGGAGATCCCCGCCCACGCCGGACAGGCCCTGGCGGCCATGGGCCACGAGGTGGAGGTGCTGAACTCCAACCTCAGCATGGGCCGGGGCCAGATCATCTGGCGGACGGAAAACGGCCTGCTGGTGGGCGGCACCGAGCCCCGCTGCGACGGCATGGCGGCGGCGTGGTGACGCCGGATACCGAAAAAACTCCCCCGGACGCTTCGCGGCGTCCGGGGGAGTGCGTTTTATGGGGAAAATCAGGATTATACGAATTCTTAATAAAACGGTTTATCCGTTTTATCGGGGCCACAGAATGTGGCCCGGCGGCGTAGCCGCAAGAATGTTGTCAATACTTTTCTTGGCGCTATGGGCGCAGCGGCGTGTAACGCCGCAATAAAAAGGTTTTTCAAACCTTTTTATCAAGAACAGTATTACAGCTTGGCCTTGATGTTGGCGGCGATCTGGGGGGCGGTGAGGCCGTACTCCTTCAGAACGTCGGCGGCCTTGCCGGACTGGCCGAACTGGTCGGGCACGCCGATCTTGTGGAAGCCGCAGTTCACAACGCCCATGAGGACGTCCGCCACGGCGTCGCCCAGGCCGCCGATGGTGCTGTGCTCCTCCACGGTGAAGACCTTGCTGCACCGCTGGGCATAGTGGATGACGCACTCCCGGTCGATGGGCTTGATGGTGTGGATGTTGATGACGGCGGCGTCGATACCGTCGGCGGCCAGCAGCTTGGCGGCCTCCAGGGACTCGTTGACCATCAGGCCGCAGGCGAAGATGGCCACGTCGGTGCCGTCCCGCAGGACGTTGGCCTTGCCGATCTCGAAGGGCTGGTCCTCCTCAAAGACGGGGGTGGCCAGACGGGCCAGACGCAGATAGGCGGGGCCCTGGAAATCCGCCAGGGCGAACACGGCCTTCCGGGTCTCGTTGGCGTCGGCGGGGACGATGACGGTCATGCCGGGGATGACCCGCATGAGGGCGATGTCCTCGATGGCCTGATGGCTGCCGCCGTCCTCGCCCACGGACACGCCGGCGTGGGACATGCACAGCTTCACGTTGAACTTGGGATAGGCGATGGAGTTGCGCACCTGCTCATAGGCGCGGCCCGCGCCGAACATGGCGAAGGTGGAGCAGAAGGGGATCAGGCCCATGGTGGACAGGCCCGCGGCGGTATCCACCATGTTGGCCTCGGCGATGCCCATGTCGTAGAAGCGGTCGGGATAGGCCGCCTTGAAGTATTTGGTCATGGTGGCGCCCGCCAGGTCGGCGTCCAGCACCACTACCTTGTCGTTCTTTTCACCCAGCTCTACCAGCGCTTTGCCGTAGGCTTCACGGGTCGCAATTTTATCTGCCATAATATCGTCCTTTCAGCGGAGCCCGCGGCTCCGCGAGATGTTTATTGTTTCCCGGGCGCGGGGGTGGTGCCGGGGTGCGCCCGGCGGGTTCAGAACCTTTTCCCGTTGGCACGGGGTGCCGGGGAAGCCCGGCAGCTTCAAAACCCCCATCCGTCGTCGGGGCAAACTGCGCTATATTCGGGACGCCCCGCGGGAGAGGGCATCCCTCATACCGCTCCGTTGCCCCCTTGCACACCGCCGCGGCATTGCGATTCCCGGCCCCTTCGGGTCCGCCAATCGCGCCGCTTCCTCGAAACCGGCTCGCTTTTTCCGCCGCTGGCGGCGCTTCGCCGCTTTCCTCTTCCCCACAAAACCCGCTTCGCTGGGCTTTTGTGGGGTGCCCCATTTGGTTTCGCCGAAAAGAGAAAGCGCCTTTTGATGGTGTCAAGAGAAAAGACGCTGGCGGCGGCATTTCAAACTCTGTTTGAAATGCCTTTTCCCGCCTTTTACGGGGGTTGTTTGGGTGCTGATTCGAGGGCTTGGACCACTCAACCACGCATGGCGGTTTCGGAAGTTGGGGGCGCTCCCGGATGCCCCCTGCTTCTGTTTTGCTGACGCAGTTTGGTGGCTGCGGAAGACCGGAAATGTGGGCGCCAGGCCCTCTCAAACTGCCAGGGTGCGGCAGCGAAAAGAGAAGGGCGGAGCATCCGGGCGGGACCCGCCGCCAGGCCCTCTCAAACTGCCAGGGTGCGGCAGCAAAAAGAGGAGGGCAGAGCATCCGGGCGGGACCCGGACTATCGTTTCGGTCAAGAGAAAGTACAGGAGGCAAAGCTCCCGACGACAGCCGGGCCAAAACCCCCGTAACAGGCGCTGCGAGCGTTCTGGGCGAAGCCCGGAATGCCGCCGCCAAGCCTTTTTCTCTTGACACCATCAAAAAGCGCTTTCTCTTTTTCCACGGAAAAAGAGAAAGGGGGTTTTGCCCCGCGGCGGAGCCGCAAAGCCGCCGGGCTTCCCCGGCACCCCCGTCCTTACGGGAAAAGAACCCAAATTTTACGCCAGTTCCTTCAGCGCCTGCTCCCGCTGCTCGGCATTGGGGGCCTTGCCGTGCCAGCCCACCTGGTTCTCCATGAAGGAGACGCCCTTGCCCTTGACGGTGTGGGAGATGATGCATTTGGGCTTACCGGCGGGGGTCTCGGCGTTCAGAGCGGCCAGGACCTGCTCCAGGTCGTTGCCGTCCGCCACCTCGATGGTCTCCAGACCGAAGGCCCGGGTCTTGGCGGCCAGATCGCCCAGAGACATGACCTCGTCGTTGGAGCCGTCGATCTGCAGGCCGTTGTTGTCGATGACCACCGTCAGGTTGTCCAGCTTGTAGTGGGCGGCGGACATCAGCGCCTCCCAGATCTGACCCTCCTGGCACTCGCCGTCGCCGCACATGACGAACACCTTCGTGTCCTTCTTCAGCTGCTTGGCACCCAGCGCCATGCCCACGGCGATGGAGACGCCCTGACCCAGAGAACCGGTGGAGGCGTCCACGCCGGGCACCTTCTTGGCGTCGGGGTGGCCCTGCAGGATGCTGTGGAGCTGACGGAAGTTCTGGAACTCATCCTTGGAGAAGAAGCCCTTTTCCGCCAGGACCGCGTAGTAGCAGGGGGCGGCGTGGCCCTTGGACAGGACAAAGCGGTCCCGGTCCTCCCACTTGGGGTTCTTGGGGTCCACCCGCATCTGGGTGTAAAAGATACCGGTCATCATCTCCACGGCGGACAGGGAACCGCCGGGATGGCCGCTGCCTGCGTTGGCCGTCATGTTGATGATATCACGGCGGACTTCTTTGCAGACGCCGGCAAGCTCTTGTATCGTCATATCGTTTCCTCCATATCGTTCAGTTTCAGGTGAAAGCATGGCTCCTGTTGGGGAAGGTCTGCTATTCTTTACAAAAGGTATCATAGCCGCCGTTTACTGTCAAGAAACCGATTGTACGAAAAATCAGAAAAAGAGTTCTCTATGAGGAAACGGAAAAACACCCCCCGGACGGCGGTCGCCCGGGGGGTAAAAAGACGCCCTCCCCGGACTGTCCGGAGAGGGCGGGAACGTCACCAGTAGACGATGAGGAGGCCCGTCAGAATGCCCGCGATGGCCGCCAGGGCGGGCAGTCTGGAGCGCCACATCCGGGCGGCCTCCGGCAGCAGCTCCCCGAACACCACGTACAGCATGGCGCCGGAGGCGAAGCTGAGACTCAGGGACAATGACAGCGGCCCCATGACCCCCAGACAGTAGCCCAGCAGGCCGCCCAGGGCGGTGGGGACACCGGTGGAGAGAGTGACGAGGACGGCCCTTCCCCGGCTCATGCCGCCGGAGATCAGGGGAACCGCCACGGCCATGCCCTCCGGGATGTCGTGAAGGCCGATGACGGCGGCCATCACCAGACCGCTGCGGTCCAGGACGCCGGTTCCGGCGGACCGGGCGAAGGAGGCCCCGATGACCATGCCCTCCGGCACATTGTGGAGGGCGATGGCGGCGGCCATCACCAGCCCCGCCACAAACAGACTGCTGCGGCGGGCGCGGCCCGGACCGCGGACGCCGCCCCGGTCGATGAGGGCGTTCAGCACGGCGATGACGCCGTAGCCCAACAGGACCCCGGCGGCCACCAGCAGGGGAGAGATCCGGACCGCGGCGTTTTCCGGGCGGACGGCGTCGCTGAGCAGGTCGAAGCACACCACGCCGGTCATGACCCCCGCGGCGAAGCTCAGCAGAAGGCTGACGGTCTTGCCCGAGTCCCGGCGGAACAGGCAGGACAGGGCGCCCCCCATTCCCGTGCCGCCCACCCCGGCCAGGGCGGTGATGAATACGGCTCTCCAGAGCAAAGGCGTCCACCGTCCTCTCCCGGCCCGCCGGAAAGCCACGGGCGCGCCATACTGGGAAAGTGTATGCGGCGGCGTCCTGAAAAAGCACATGTGAAAAGCCGGCGCGCCGCGAAGGCGCGCCGGCTTGGCTTTTCAGGACGCTCAGGTGTTGGACAGGATGTACAGCAGCATCACCAGCAGTCCCACGCCCGCCACCAGCAGGTCGAAGGAGAAGGTCTCCATCACCAGCAGACGCCGGGGCTCCCGGGCGTAGTCGCCGAAGTTCTCCGCCCGCTTGGGCTCGAAGATGCCCGGGGCCCGGGTGAAGAGGATCTTTTCCCCCAGCAGGATCAGCCACTCCCCCAGGGAGGCGGCGAACCGGGCGCACATGGCCCCCAGGAAGGACAGGGCCCGCAGGGCGGGGCGGTAGACCAGATCCTCCAGATCCAGGCGGCGGGGCCAGCGGTCGGGATACACGATGCCCTCCTCGGGGGTGTACCGCCGCAGGGCGGTGCGGATCACCAGCAGGTACACGGCGGCGCCGATGGACAGGGAGATGCAGGAGCCCTTCAGATTGGCCCAGGCGAAGTAGTGGACGGCGTGGCCGTGGCCCGCCCGGAGGAACTCCCCGGCCCAGGCGGCCAGCGGCTCCATGGTCAGGTTGGGGGTCACGCCCAGCAGGGCCATGACGATGGCGGTGATGGTCAGGGCCGTCCGGGTGGGGCGGGACATGTACTCCTGAACGCCGATGAGATGGCCCGCCGGACGGGGCTCCATGAAGATGCACACGAAGAGCTTGGTCATGTACGCCGCCGTCAGGCCGCCGGAGATCAGGAACAGCCATTCCACCGCCCGGAAGGGGGCGGCGGAGACGCCCAGATGCTCCAGCTCGTGGGTGTACTCCACGATGCCCTCGTGGAGCAGGGTCTTGCTGACGTAGCCGGAGAAGCCCGGCACACCGGCGATGGAGGCCGCGCCGATGAAGAACACGATCTTCAGCCAGGGCTTGTTCCGGCCCCAGCCGCGGATCTCGTTGAGATCCAGGGAGTGGTGGTTGCCCAGGTACACCACGCCGGCGGACACGAACAGCACCAGCTTGATGAGGGAGTGGTTCAGCATGTGCAGCACCGTGCCCCAGGCGGCCAGGGCGTTCTCCTCCCCCAGATAGCCCTGCATGGCCGCGCCGATGAGGATGAAGCCGATCTGGGACATGGAGGAGCAGGCCAGGGTCCGCTTCAGGTCGATGGAGAACACCGCCAGCACCGCGCCCAGCACCATGGTGACGGTGCCCAGGGTCAGGATCACGGCGTTCCAGTCCCCGTCGGCCCACAGCAGATACCGGGACACCGCCAGCACGCCGAACACGCCGCTCTTGGTCAGGATGCCGGACAGCAGGGCAGAGGCGGGGGCGGGGGCCACGGGATGGGCCTTGGGCAGCCAGATGTGGAGGGGGAACATGCCCGCCTTGGCACCGAAGCCGGTGAGACAGCACAGTCCCGCCGCCAGCAGCCGGGGACGGGATCCCTCCGGCAGGGCCGATGCCAGGGCGGCCAGGGCGTCGAATTGCAGGGTGCCGAACATCTGCCACAGCAGGAACAGGCCCACCAGCAGGATCATGCCGCCGAAGACCGCCACGGCCAGATACGTCTGGGACGCCCGCAGGGCGCCGGGAGTCTCCGGCCAGGCCACCCACACGTAGGAGGTGAAGCTCATGATCTCGAAGAAGACGAACAGGGTGAAGAAGTCGTCCGCCAGGAAGACGCCCATGAGGGCCCCCAGGGTCAGCAGCCAAAAGAAGTAGAACCGGTTGACGTGCTCCGTGCCGGAGAAGTACACCGGGGAGGGCAGGGCCGTCATCATCCACAGGAAGGCGGCGATGAGGGCCAGCAGACTGTGGAAGCTGCCGGCGGAGAAGGACAGCCCCAGGCCGCACAGGCCCGGCAGCGTCAGATGGCCGGGAAAGACCGTCAGCAGCACCGCCGCCGCCAGCTCCACGGCGGGCAGCGTCCGGATGTAGACGTCCCGCCAGTCCCGGTCCCGGGCGCGGAGGGGATAGATGGGATAGCTGCCCAGAATGGGGAGAAACACCAGCAGCAGGATCAGAAATTGACTCATGCGGTCCCTCCCTTACAGATAGCCGCCGCCCACCAGCTCCAGGAACCGGATGATGGGGTCGGAGCACAGCGCCAGAACGACGCCCAGGACGGTCAGCAGGATCAGCGGCACGGTCATCATCCGGCCCGGTTCATGGACGGCGGCCAGGGCCTCCTGGTCCGGCTGGCCCACCGGGAAGTAGGCCCGGACGATGACGGTCATGAGATACAGGGTGGTCAGCAGCGTGGACAGGATCAGGGCGGCGATGCCCACGTAGGCCAGGGGATCGCCCGTGTCCACGGCGGCGCCGGAGATCATCCACTTTCCGGCAAAGCCCCCCAGGGGCGGCAGGCCGATGAGGGCCAGGGAGGAGATGGTGAACGTGCCGAACACCACCGGCATCCGGCTGCCCATGCCCTCCAGCTCGTAGACGTACTCCCGGTGGCTGTGGACGATGATGGCGCCGGCGCAGGCGAACAGGGTGATCTTCACCACGGCGTGGTAGACCATGTGGGTCAGGGCACCGGTGAGGCCGCCGGAGGTCATCAGCGTCAGGGAGAACAGGATGTAGGACAGGTTGCTGACGGTGGAGAAGGCCAGACGGCGCTTCAGATGGGGCGTCCGCAGCGCCCGGGCGGAGCCGTAGACGATGGTGACGATGGTGGCCGCCATGACGATGGTCTGGGCGTGGGTGCCCCGGAGGAACCCGGCGCCGAAGCCGTAGTAGATCAGCCGGGCCACGGCGAAGGCGCCCGCCTTCACCACCGCCACGGCGTGGAGCAGGGCGCTGACCGGCGTGGGGGCCACGGAGGCGTCGGGCAGCCAGCCGTGGAAGGGGAAGATGGCCGCCTTGACGCCGAAGCCGAAGAAGGCGCAGACGAAGGCCGCCAGCAGCGTGGTCCTGGCCCGGTCGCCGGTGACGTCCTGTAACAGGCCGCCGTAGGTGAAGTCCAGAGAGCTGGAGTAGTACAGCAGGAACACGATGCCGATGAAGGCGCAGGCCGCGCCGGAGATGGAGTAGATCAGATACTTCCGTCCGGCGTACTGGGCCTTCTCGTCCATGGCGTGCATCACCAGGGGCAGGGTGGACAGGGTCAGCAGCTCGTAGAAGAAGTACAGCGACAGAAAGTCCTGGGAGAAGGCGATGCCGTTCACCACGCCGAAGGCGATGAGCCAGAAGCCGAAGAACCGGCTCTCCTGTCCCTCATGCTCCATGTACTTGATGGAGTACACGGTGATCAGGGGCCACAGCACCGCCACGATGGTGCCGTAGATCATGGACAGGCCGTCGATCTTCAGGGAGATGGACAGCCACGTGCTGAAGCTCACCAGCACGCAGGACAGGGCATCGCCGCCCAGACGGTAGGACAGGAGGATGCCCGTCAGAGCAAAGGCGGTGGTCAGCAGCACCGACGCCATCAGCAGCAGATTGCGCAGCCGCCGGCTAGTGGGCCGGAGGATCAGCATAACCGCACCGGCCAGAATGGGAAACAGAATGGGCAGGGACAGAATTTGATGCACGGCGGCACCTCCTCTACAGCGGAATGGCGTTGGACGGGGGGACGGTCAGAGGAACAGGGCGCGGCTCAGCGCCTCCGTGACGGCCATCAGCGGGCCGGGGAACAGTCCCAGCACCAGGGACAGCACGGCCAGGAACAGCATGGGCCCGGTCATGCCCCGGCCCACCTCCTTCACCTCGGCGATGAAGTCCGCGCCGGGGAAGAAGCCGTCCGCCACGATGGGCAGCAGATAGCCCGCCGTCAGCAGGGCGGAGACGATCAGGGCCGTCACACCGGCGGCGCCCGCCCAGGGGACGGTGCTCTCCAGGGCGGCGGAGGCCAGGAACCACTTGCTGACAAAGCCGCTCATGGGCGGGATGCCGATAAGGGACAATGACGCCAGGGTGAAGCACCAGGCGGTGCGGGGCATCCGGCGGCCGATGCCCCGGAGCTGGTCCACCTGACTGAAGCTGGTGGACATGATGATGGCGCCGGCGGCCAGGAACAGCGTGTCCTTGGCCACGGCGTGGAACACCAGCTGCATCAGGGCGCCCTGGACGCCCTCCGGCGTCAGCAGCAGCAGGCCGAACAGCACATAGGACACCTGGCTCACCGTGGAGTAGGCCAGCCGCTTTTTCAGCTGCCGCTCCCGCAGCGCCAGCATGGAACCGGTGAAGATGGTGCACAGGGCCAGGATCATCAGGGCCTTCTGGGCCCAGGACCCGGCCACGAAGTCCGCGCCGAACATGTAGTACGTCACCCGGATGATGGCCAGCACGCCGCCCTTGGTGATGACGCCGGACAGCACCGCCGAGGCGGGGGCCGGGGCCACGGGATGGGCGGCGGGGAGCCAGGCCTGCATGGGCATCATGCCCGCCTTGGCGCCGAAGCCCACCACCATCAAAAACCACACCGCCACCAGCAGGGGACGGTGCTGGGCGGCCAGCGCCGGATTCAGCGCGCCGCCGGGAGTGAAGTTGGGCAGCGCCTGGAACCGGGACAGGACGAAGAAGCCCGCCAGGGCCATGCCCGCGCCGAAGACGGAGTAGCCCAGGTACTGGAAGCTGGCCCGCCGGGCGGCGGTGGTGCTGTTGTGCAGCACCAGCAGCATGGTCAGCATGGACATCATCTCGAAGAACATGTACATGGTGACGAAGTTCCGGGACAGCACCAGACCCATCAGAATGCCCTGGGTCATGGTGAACACGGAGAGGAACCGCCGTTCCTCCCCGGCGTGCTTCAGATAGGGGAAGGAGAACACGCACACGGGGATCCAGATGACGGCGATCAGCACCATGAAGAACCGGGCCAGACCGTCGTTCTGGAGGCACAGGCGCAGGGAGCCCTGGATGGTCAGCAGGTTCACCGTCCTCTCCGGCAGCAGGCAGACGATCAGCGCCAGCGCGGCGGTGACGATGGCGGTCCACAGGGCGGTCCGGTTCCGGTCCTGTTCAGTTTTCAGGCGGGTCAGGGTGAGACCGCCGGCGATGGGCACCAGAACGGGCAGCAGCAGAAGCATGACGGCCCTCCTTCCTGTGGGGATTTCAGCAGGTGGTTATTTCAGCAGATTGAGGCCGGCGTCCAGCACGTCCATGACGGGGTGGTACAGCGTGCCCAGGGCCAGCACGCCCAGGACCAGCGCCGCCGCGGCCAGGGTGAAGCGGCCATCGAAGGCACGGTCCTCCGGGGCGGTGTGGAGCCGGACGTCCTCCTTCAGCTCGTCCGGGGCGATGCCCCAAATGGACAGCACCGCCGGGACGTAGTACAGGGCGTTCAGCAGGGTGGACAGGGCGATGACCACCAGCACCGCAGCCATCTGTCCCGTGTAGAGGGAGGCGGTGGCGAAGTACAGCTTGGACACGAAGCCACCGAACAGGGGAATGCCGATCATGGACAGGGCGCCTACCGTAAAGCCCACGCCGGCCACCACGTCCCGGTAGCCGCTGCCCCGGAGGTTCCGCAGGCTGTGGTGATGGGCGCTGACGGTGCTGAGCCGTCCGGCGCAGAGGAACAGCAGGGGCTTGCAGCAGGCGTGGACCAGAATGTGGAAGCAGGAGGCCTTCAGTCCCGCCGTGGTGCCCAGGCCCAGGCCCATGAAGATGTAGCCGATCTGGGCCACGGAGGAGTAGGCCAGCATCCGCTTGACGTGGTGCTCCCGCATGGCGGACAGGGACCCCATCACCATGCCCAGCAGGCCGAACAGCAGCAGAATGTTGGAGATGCCCACCTCCATGGTCAGCTCCAGGGAGAACACCCGCACCATCAGCACGATCATCAGGGCGATGTAGCCCTTCAGCACCAGGCCCGAGAGGATGGCGGAGGAGGCGGTGGTGGCGCCGCCGTGGGCGTCCGGCAGCCACATGTGGAAGGGGAACATGGCGCTTTTCACGCCCAGGCCCACGGTCATCAGGCCCATGGCGATGACCAGCGTGGTGTGATAGCCGCCGCTGGCGCACAGCGCGGCCACGGCCCCGGACAGGGGCGTCATCAGCAGGTGGCCGGTGATGCTGTTGAGGAACACCAGGCCCAGCAGGAACATGCCGGAGCCCAGAAGGCTCATGAAGAGATACCGCAGCGTGGCGATGAGGTTGGGGCCGGAGTCCTTGGCCATCACCAGGGCGCAGGCGGCGATGGTGCTGATCTCGATGAACACGTAGCCGGTGAACACGTCGGTGGTGTAGGTCAGGGCCAGCAGGGACGCCAGGGTCATGTCCGCCATGGTGAAGTACAGGGGCTGCCGGGAGGGCTTTACATCCCGGAACAGATCCCGGGCGCCGCCCAGCAGCGACAGTCCCATGACACCGGAAAAGACAACGGCCATCAGCGCCTGCCAGGGGCCGGCCTGAAGGGCGTTGCCGTAGGGGGCCGGGAACCGGCCCATGGTATAGGTGAAGCTCAGGTTGCCGCCGAAGGTGTAGGCCAGCACGCCCATGGACAGCAGGAAGCTGGCGGCGCAGACCCCCAGCGTCAGCCGCCAGGCGGCCCGTCCGCTGGGCAGCACGGCGGAAACGATGCCCGCCGTCAGAGCCAGGAAGATGCAGAAAAAGGGAAAGTTCTCAGCAATGGGCCGCATCAGTCCGCCTCCTTCTTCGCCCGCTCCAGCAGCTCGTCCAGCTCGATGGTGCCGTAGCGCCGGTAGACCCGCTGGATCAGCGCCAGGGCGAAGGCGGTGATGCTGACGGACACCACGATGCCGGTGAGCACCAGGCCGCTGGGGATGGGGTTGATGTACAGGGGGTGGAAGCCCACATCCCCCACGATGGGGGCGGTGCCGCCGTCCACGTAGCCCAGGGAGGCCAGCAGCAGGAACACGGCGGAGTCCATGATGTTGAAGCCCACCACTTTTTTGATGAGATTCTTCTGGACCATCACGTTCAGAAGGCCGATGCCGAACAGGACCACGGCGGTGATGGCGAAGCGGTTGGTGACGATGAGATCCAGCATGGCGGCCTCCTCTCTGCGGTCAGAACATGATTTGTGGAAAAGGGGATCAGATCTCCCCGCGGGAGAACAGGGCGAAAAAGCCGTAGACGGTGCAGGCCACCACCAGGCCCACCGCCAGATCGATGGCCATGGTGAAGGACGCGCCGTACTCCAGGCCGTTGGCGCCCATGAAGATGTAGAAGCCGTACAGCCCGGCGTAGAGCAGCAGGCCGAAGGTCCGCACGGCGCTGAACACCCGGCTGTTGAAAAAGCGGCGGACGTTCTCCGGGCCGTAGGCGGAGGAGCAGAGGATCAGGCCGCAGCCCAGGATGGTGCCGCCGGAGAAGCCGCCGCCCGGCGACTCCTCGCCGTGGAGCAGTACGTAGACGGCGAACAGGAAGATGCAGGGGATCAGCAGCTTGGCCGCCTGGGTCAGGATCACGTCGGGATTCCGGCGGCGCAGCTCGTCCTCCTGACGGCGGCGGCGCAGTTCATCCGGGTCCTCCTCGTCACAGCCCGGCTCCCGGCGGAGCAGCAGCGTCACGCAGGACACCGCCAGGAACAGCACGCAGCTCTCGCCCAGAGTGTCGAAGCCGCGGTAGCTGAGGATCATGCCGGTGACCACGTTGGCCGCGCCGGTCTCCTCGTAGGAGTACTCCAGATAGTGCTCCGCCACCTCGTTGTTGGTGGGGTTGTCCGGGTCGCCGAAGTCCGGCATGGCGGCCACCGCCGTCAGCAGGACGCACACCAGCACGGCGCAGATGATCAGCGCCGCCAGGGGATAGCCGTGGAGAAAACGGTACAGGCGGTGCCGCTCACGGCGGTCCTGCTCCTCCGGTGTGGGCCGGGGCGGAGCGATGTGACGCCGCTCCATGACGAACAGCGTCCGGTCCTTGGGCTCCCGCTCGCCGTTGACCCAGGAGACGAACTGGCTCTTCCAGTTTTTTTCTGTCTTATTCATCCCGCGTCCCCTTCAGGCCATGGATCTTCTTCAGCGTCAGGAAAAACAGAATGCTGCTGATGCCGGCGCCCACGGCGGCCTCCGTGATGGCCAGATCGGGGCTTTGCAGCAGGCTCCACAGCACCGCCATGATCAGGGAGAAGGCCATGTAGACGATCACCGTGTTCAGCAGCCGCTTACACAGCGCCGCCGCCACGGCGGTGACGATGAGGCCCGCCAGCAGGATGCCCTCCAGAATGATCATCGTCTCTCCTCCCTGCACTCAGAATGGATGTCGGAAATGGTCCAGATCTCCATCTCCGCGATGAGATGGCTGGCCACGGGGCTGGTCAGCCACAGAAACACCAGGATCAGCAGCGTCTTGGCGGCGGACAGGGACCAGCCGTGGAACAGGATCAGCCCGATGAGGATGCAGAAGATGCCCAGGGCGTCGCCCACGGCGGCGGCGTGCATCCGGTTCAGCACGTAGTCGAAGTGGAACAGGCCCAGCACCGCCGTGAAGAACACGAACAGGCCGAACAGGAAAAAGGCCAGGCCCAGGGCCGTGACGATGTTATGTACCATGCCGTTCGCTCCTCTCTCCGGACTTCAGCTTCCGCCGTTTCTGGCGGAACGTCACCATCCGGGACAGGACCACCACCGTCAGGAAGCTCAGCAGGGCGTAGACCAGGGCCACGTCCACCAGAAAGTCCTCCTCCAGATACACCGACAGCAGCGTGATGATGGCCACCACGATGGTGTTCACCACGTTGATGGCAATGATGCGGTCCGTGAACCGGGGGCCCAGCACCGCCCGCACCAGCGCCGCGAAGAGCAGCAGGACCAGCACCACGGCGCCGGCCATCAGGACCACGTGTTTCACTTGTTCCATGGGCGATCCCTCCCTTCTGTCCGCGCCTCTCTCAGGGGGCGTCCGGCTCCTCCAGCTCCAGCAGAAGCCGCTGGAACTCACTGTTTTCAATGCCCTCCGCCAGGGAGCGGTCCAGGGCGTGGACGTACAGATGTCCGTCCTGGTCCTCCACGGTGATGGTGCCGGCGGTGAGGGTGATGGAATCCCCCAGGATGGCCCGGGCGGCGGGACTTGTCAGCCCCGTGTCGAACCGCACCAGCAGCGGCTCCATCCGGCGGCCCCGGGTGTAGATCAGCTTCATCACCACAAAGCCCGCCTTCAGCATCTCCGCGATGAGATAGCTCAGATAGCGCAGGCCCTTCCCCAGCTTCCGGAGGGCCAGCAGGTCATACCGGGGGGCGTAGCCCAGCAGCTTCACGCCGAAGGCGTACAGCGCCAGGGAGACCACAGCGCCGGACAGGCAGACCCATCCGGTCAGCTCGCCGGACAGCAGGATCCAGATCAGAAAGAACAGCAGAAACAAGGCGGTCTCCCTCCCACGCGGCGGATAAAAATGAAAAAAGAAAAGGCGCCGTGGACGGACATCCGCGCGTCCATCTCCGCCGGCAACCTCGTAAAGATATTGTAAAGAATTCAAAAAAAGATGTCAACCGTTCCAAAAATAAAAACGGCTCCGCAGAGAAAGTAAATTAATACAAAATTTCCAGATAATTTTCGTGTAATATGCCATATTTACACGGAAAAATACTGGAAATACAGGGGGTTCGCAGGGGGAAAAACGCCGTTTTCCGGTGTTCTGAACGCCGCCTTTTCTGCATAAGTTTTCACGATACAGCCGGGGCCCTGTCCGCCGCGGGCCGGGTCCCGGCTGTGAATTCCAAATTCCAAACCGATGACAGGAGGGGACGCGCAATGACCATCCATGTTGTGCAGAGAGGGGAGACCGTGTCCGCCATCGCCGCGGGATACGGCGTGGACCCGGCGAGAGTGATGAGCGACAACGACGTGCCGCCGGACGGCGCTCTGGCGGTGGGCCAGACGCTGGTGATCCGGTTCCCACGGCAGGTCCACGCCGTGGAGCCGGGGGAGACGCTGTACACCATCGCCCGGGACTACGGGATCCCGGTGCGGCAGCTGTGGCAGAACAACTGGGCGCTGGGCGGCGGCACGTCGCTGGAGCCGAGGCAGGTGCTGGTGATCTCCTATTTTGACGAAAAACTGGGACAGGGGGTCTTCAACGGCTACGCCTATCCCTTCATCGACCGGGCGCTGCTGAACGCGGTGGCGCCCTATCAGAGCGCCCTGACGCCCTTCACCTACGGCATCAGCGCCTCCGGCGGCCTGCTGCCCCTGGACGATGACGCCCTGCTGGCCGCCGCCCGGGCCCACGGCGCGAAGCCGGTGATGCACCTGTCCACCTACACGGAGGACGACCGGTTCGACGTGGAGCGGGCGGAGCTGGTGCTGACGGACCAGGCGGTCCAGACCGCCCTCATCGGGGAGATCCAGGCCACCATGGCCCGGAAGGGCTTCGCCGGGCTGGACGTGGACTTCGAGTATCTGCCGGGGACGCTGGCGGACGCCTACGCCGCCTTCCTGGGACGGCTCCGGCGGCTGCTGGGGGCCCAGGGCTGGTTCGTCTGGGCGGCGCTGGCCCCCAAGACCTCCGCTGGCCAGCCGGGGCTGCTCTACGAGGGCCACAATTACGCCAAGGTGGGCGCCGCCGTGGACGCCGTGCTGCTGATGACCTATGAGTGGGGCTATACCTACGGCCCGCCCATGGCGGTGGCGCCGCTGCCCAACGTCCGGGCGGTGCTGGACTACGCCGTCACCGAGATCCCCGCCGCCAAGATCCTGCTGGGCGTGCCCAACTACGGCTACGACTGGCCCCTGCCCTTCGTCCAGGGCACCACCCGGGCACAGTCCATCTCCAACCAGGAGGCCATCCGGCTGGCCGTTCACTACGGTGCGGACATCCAGTACGACGAGACTGCCCAGTCTCCCTTCTTCCGCTACACCGGGGAGGACGGCGTTATTCACGAGGTCTGGTTCGAGGACGCCCGGAGCATGCGGGCCAAGCTGTCCCTTGTGGCGGAGTACGGCTTCCTGGGGGCCGGGTTCTGGAACCTCATGCGGCCCTTCTCCCAGACCTGGCTGACCCTGGCCAGCCTGTACGACATCCTGTAGAAGCCGGGAGGCCCCGGCGGAGCGCGGTCTCTGAAAAATTTTTCGTGGGTTTTCCGGTTCGGTGTTGTATGATAGGGTAAAAGACCAAACCGCAGCGCCGAAAGGAGAATGCCTGTGAAGACCGTGAAATGGAGCGCCCGGCGGGCGGCCGCCGTGGGCGTGGCCCTGCTGTTCGCCGCGCTGGCGTATCTGGTGTACCGGCAGGATTTCATCCCCCTGGGCACCGGCGAACAGCGGGTGCGGGCCATCGTGGACTACGCCTCCGCCGATCCGGAGGACACGGACTCCCTGCGGGCCGTCCTCCATCCGGTGGTGGAGTTCGACGAGACCATCCGGGACCGCCGCATTCTGGTGTTCAGCGACAGCGAGATAGAGGGATTGCTGGGGGAGATCCAGTTCCGCCGGGGGGTCCTGGGCGGCTGGCAGCCCCTCAGCGCGTCCTACGCCGTGGGGCCGGTGATCCGGAGCGCATCGGTGAGGGACCGGGACATCCGGGTGGTGTACGCCGTGGACTGTCCGCCGGAGATCGCCCATTACAAGGTGCAGGCCGACCTGCGGAACCCCGGCAGCCTCATGGCGGAGGGGGACGTGACGGGGCCCCGGTTCTTCCACGTCCATGAGACGGACAAGGACTATTTTCCGGCCCTCTGGCTCTTTGACGCCCGGGGGGAGCAGCTGGATGCGGCGGACTATCTGGCGGTGGATCAGGACTACCCCTCTCCCGGCATCGGCTCCGCCGAGATCAACGCCGTGTACGTCTTCTGCTTCATCGTGCTGGGCCTGGGCTGGCTGGTGGTGAAGTACCTCTGGGGTGAGAAGCCAGAGAAGAAGGAATGATGCGAAAAACCGGGCCGGACGAAAGTCCGGCCCGCAGCTTGTCGAAAATCCCCTGTTTGAAGGAAAGAAGTTCTTTTTTGCAGGGGGAGTACGAGGGGGCGGGAGCCCCTTCGTATGGAATCGAATGTCTGCAAAAAGCCTGCGCCAGCAGGCGTTTGCGCCGCGCAGCGGCAGATTTTCGGTCCGCTGCGCGGTCCGAAAATCGAGACATTAGGCAGGCTGTCGGAAAAGTCTCTGACTTTTCCGACAGCCTGCGGGCCGGACGAAAGTCCGGCCCGGTCCGTATTTCCGCTGTTATTCCAGCTGCGTCAGCGTCACCACGCCGCCGTCCCGCTTTACAGAGAACCGCGCGTTTTCCCGGTAAGTGACGCAGGCGGCGCCGCCGTCCCAATGGGTGAACTCCATCCGCCAGCCCAGAGAATCGGGATAGCCGCAGACGGCACAGACCACCCGGCCGTCCCGGAGAAAGATGAGCTGGGTCATGCCCTCACTGACCGTCTCCGGGATGCGGCGGCTTTCCAGGACGCCCATGGCGGCGGCCATCTCCTTCCGGCTGGCGTATGGGGAGAAGGTGTACGCCGTGTCCCACCGGAAGGGGACCAACTGGCTGAGGGACACGGTATCGCCCTCCGCACTTTCCACCGCCCGGTCCAGCCGCCGGACATTGAGCCGGTATGCCGGGTCCGTCAGAAGCAGCAGAAGCAGGACGGCTAGCACTGCCGGGAGCCATCGGATTCGCTTTTTCATGGGTATAACCTCCCGTTTCCGGGCCGTTTGGGGGCGGCAGGGCCGTCCGGTTGGGCACTGTGTGGATTATGTGAACAGAATTGTGGAAAACTTGGTGAATAATGTGGAAAACCGATGGGGCGGCTGGGAATTTGTCAACCGGGGGAACCGGTCCCTCCGGCGGCCAGTCGGGCGGACAGGTTCCAGCTCTCCCACTGTCCGCACGCCCGGGCCGCGTCCTGCCGCCGGTTTGCCAGGATCTCGCCCACCGTCTCCTCCCGGAGGGTGTAGCCCACGTCCTCCGTCAGCTCCGGCACCCAGCGGCCGCTGCCCATGGCCGGGTCCAGCCGCTCCAGCTGGCCCAGGGCGTCGAAGGACAGGCCAAAGGCCAGATACTCCACGTCCATGGCGGCGCTCTGTCCGCTGAGATACCGGTCCACCTGGTCCTTCGCCACCAGGTAGTCCGCCGGGACGCAGTTGACGGCCAGCCAGCCCGCCAGCGCCGCCGGGAAGGCCGTCCGGCAGAACCGGAAGTCCGGGCGCAGGGACTTCCACAGGGCCAGCGCCAGAAACACCGCCATCATCCCCATGCCCCAGTAGGTCATCAGCCGCTTGAAGCTGAGGCCGTAGACGGACACGTACAGCGTCATCCGGCAGCAGGCGGAGGCCAGAAGCGCCAGACTCTCCGCCGCCAGCAGGACGCACAGTCCCCGCACCAGGCGCCAGCACCGTCCCGTCCGGCGGCTGCGGGTCAGGGCGGTCAGCGCCGCCGCCAGATTCACCGCCGTGACGCCCACCATCTGGAAAAAGCCGCTGCGGGCCCACTCCGCGTAGGAGATGCCCTTCTCCGCCAGATACGCCGCCCCGCCGGCCAGTCCCCGGAGCTGGACCGCCAGGAACAGCAGATACAGCCCGCACAGGCTCCACAGCACAAGGGCGTACCCCAGACCGTCCCGGTTGCCGGACCGGTCCGCCGGGAGTTTGTTCAGCGGCTCCGGACGGCCCAGCCGGTACAGAAAGCCGAAGACGAAGGGCGTCGCCGCCAGGGCCAGACACAGCTTCCACAGTCCTGTGGTAAAGTGGTCCCGGAAGAAGGTCAGGAAGTCCCACGTCACGGCGGCGAACAGCGCGTCGGCGTCCGCCAGCACCGGCAGCAGCACCGCCAGCAGTCCCAGGGACACCGCCGTCCCCGCCAGCACGGCGGCGACTCTGCCGCCGCCCTGTCCGTCCCTCCGGCGCAGGGCGGCGGGGGCGGCCCCCAGACTGCCCAGCAGTCCCCGGAGCAGCAGGGCCAGCCGCTCCCGGAGCATGGCGGGCCGCCACCAGGGCAGCGTCCCCTGGGCGGACAGGGCCTGGAGGGGCGTCAGCACCAGCAGCGCCCCCAGATCCCACAGCCGGAACCACCAGTTGGAGGTCAGGGCGAAGGTCAGGGCCAGAAACAGGTCCGCCCCCAGCAGGACCCGGCTCTCCCGGGTGCGCAGCAGGCCCCGGCCCCCGTAGGCCAGGGACAGACCGTGCCAGCAGAACACCAGCAGCGTGACCCCCAGTCCCGGCTGGTGAAACAGCACGCTGTCCACCATCAGAAGACAAAATCCAAACGTCAGCAGCAGGAAGACCCGGTCCCGGGGGGCGGTCTCCCAGGTCTTCTCCGGATTTTTGGCGCACTGAACCAGCCCCGGCGCCTGCGGGGCGTTTTTCACGTTCTCCATATGCGATTCTCCTTACGAACTGTCCGTCAAACGCGGACAGAAATGGTTGAGGTGGGGGCGGTCAGACGGCGGAGGCCAGAGCGTTCAGCAGGGCCGTCACCGCCACCAGCACGGCGGCCGCCGCCGTCACCGCCGGGGCGGTGTCCATCAGGGCCGTCCAGTCTCCCGCGGCCACCAGATGGGACCCGTAGGCCAGCTGGCACAGCAGGGCCAGCCCGCAGGTCAGACCGCTGGCCGTCAGGACGGGGCCCAGGCGGCGCTTCCGCCGCTCCGGGCGGGCCAGGAGCCAGACGGGCAGTCCCCACGCCGTCAGGCCCAGGAGCAGACTGGCCAGGTTCAGCAGGCTGTACATCTCAGCGGCCTCCTTCCGATTCGACACCGTCCGGGACGAACTCCAGAATGTCCCCGGGCTGGCAGTCCAGGGCGGCGCAGATGGCCTCCAGGGTGGAGAACCGGACGGCCCGGGCCTTGTTGTTCTTCAGAATGGACAGGTTGGCCAGGGTGATGTCCACCTTCGCCGCCAGCTCGCTGAGGGTCATCTTCCGCTTTGCCATCATCACATCCAGATTCACGACGATCATGGCGGCCTCCTCAAATGGTCAGGTCGTTCTCGGCCTTGATCTCCGCCGCCTGACGGAACAGGGCCGACATGATGAGGCACAGCAGTCCCGCCATGGCGAAGATGGGCACGAACAGGGCGTTGTAGGTCAGCAGGGGCGCGGGGGAGCCGGAGAGGCAGACGCTGAACACCACCCGCACCAGCGCGGCGGCCGCAATGCAGAAGGCGCAGACGGCGGCCCGCTTCAGGCTGACGGCGTTTTCCATGGAGAAGGGCTCTCCCCGGAGAATGGTGTTCAGCACCCGCCGTCCCTGCCACAGCACCACGGCGGTGCAGCAGCCGGAGAACAGCAGAAACAGGGCCAGCATCAGCGTGTACGGCGCGCTCCAGACCTTGCTGACGCCCTCCAGCCAGAAGGAGAACAGGTCCCCGGTCAGGCTCAGCTTTCCCGCCAGCAGAAAGGGATTCTCCCGCCAGTACACCAGCGGCGGCACGACGGGCAGGGCAACGAGGTTGCACACGAGGGTGATGTTCACCAGCACCTTCAGAAGCCCCGCGATCTTTTGTACGGATGTCTCTTGCATGGCAGTTCCTCCTTTATCTATCCGCATCGTATCACAGGGAATATCGTTTGTCAACGATAATTTATCGAAAAACAATAAAATCATATTGAGGGACGATGCGGCGCGCGGGACGGGGGCAGGGGGGGAAAACCCCAGCAACGCGGCGGCCTGTACCGCCCCCCGCTTTCCTGTAAATGAGAGAAAGGAGAGGGAAAATCATGTATCTGTTGCAAACAAGCATCGCTGCTTGGTGAGTTCAATATACCGGGAGGCTGAAAAAAAGTCAACGGCTTTTCCGGAACCTTCACAATTTGTTTACAACCGTTCGGATTTCGTTCACGCTTTATTAAAATTTTGCCGCTTTGTCACTCTTTTGTTTCTATTTCCGGAATGGAATGCGGTATAATGCCTGTCAGACAAAAACCGACAGAAAGGGTCTGTTATCATGCATAAATTCACCGCGCTTTTTCTGGCCGTTTTGATGGCCGCATCCCTCGCCGCCTGCGGGCATCAGCCCTCCGGCGGCCCGCCCAAAGACGGAGACGGCAATTTGGCCGGCGTTTCCGCATCCTCCTCCGCCGGGTCCTCACAGGAGCCGGAACCGGAGACGGAGACGCCGCCGGAGCCGGAGCCCTATGAGATCTCCGATCCCACGGTGATGCCCGAGGGCGGCGCGCGGGACGGCGTGCCCTACGCCGCGTATGACGGCGTGGTGGAGCATCTGTTCTTCCACCCGGTGGTGGCCTATCCGGAGTTGGCCTTCGACGGCGACAAGCAGGCCAACGGCATCGACGACTACATGGTCACCGCGGACGAGTACCGGAAAATTTTGCAGAGCGTCTACGACAAGGGCTACGTGCTGGTGGACATCGGCGACGTGTGGAGCGAGACCACCGGCGAGGACGGCCAGCCCAAAATGGTCCGAAACACCCTGTACCTCCCGGAGGGAAAGAAACCCCTGATCCTGTCCTACGACGACACCAACTACTATCCCTACATGCTGGACAACGGCTTTACCTACAAGCTGATCATCGGCGAGGACGGAAAGATCTGGTCCTGGGGATTGGACCCACAGGGGAACGAGGTCACCAGCCGGGATCTGGACGCCATCCCCATTCTGGACAAGTTCGTGGAGGAGCATCCGGACTTCTCCCCCTTCGGGGCCAAGGGCTGTCTGTCCCTGACGGGGTATGAGGGCATCCTGGGCTACCGCACCCAGACCACCACCACCGGCTGGACGGCGGAGCAGGAGACTGTCCGGCAGCAGGAGCGGGAGGCGGTGCGGCCCATCGTGGCGGAGCTGAAGCGCACCGGATGGACCTTCGGGTCCCACACCTGGGGCCACATCCGCCTGGGCTCCAAGCCCCTGGAGGACATCCAGGCCGACACCCAGCGGTGGCTGGACGAGGTGGGCAGTCTGGTGGGGGAGACCAGCATCCTGTTCTATCCCCACGGCGAGCGGCCCGACGGCAACGACTGGAAGCAGACCGGCCCCGTGTTCCAGTACCTCCAGAGCCAGGGCTTCCGGGTGTTCTGCTCTGTGGGCATCGAGAGCTTCAGCTATATCAAGAAGGACATCTGCGCCGTCATCTGCGACCGGCTCCATCCCGACGGCACCACCCTGCGCTATTCCCGGGACCGGTACTTGCAGTTCTACGACGCGAAGGATATCATGGACGTGGACGTCCGGCCCCAGCGGGAGATCAAATGGACCTGACGGGCATACATATGGATACCATGAGACGGTAAAAGGAGGTCTTTCCATGACATTGGAGGAACTGAAGCAGGCGGCCGTGGCCATGCTGGACCGGGCCTACTGTCCCTACTCCCACTTCCCGGTGGGGGCGGCGGTGGAGTGCGCCGACGGCTCCGTGTACACCGGCTGCAACGTGGAGAACGCGGTGTATCCGGCGGGCATCTGCGCCGAGCGGAACGCCATGTTCCACGCCGCGGCGGAGGGCCACACGGACTTCGTCCGCATCGTCATCGCCGGGCGGAGTAAGGACTACTGCGTGCCCTGCGGCATCTGCCGTCAGGTGATGCAGGAATTCGCGCCGGAGCTGGAGGTCATCTGTCTCAACGGCGCGGGGGAGGCGAAGACCTTCACCCTGAAGGAGCTGCTGCCCTACGGCTTCGACGGGAGGTGGCTGCCGGATGAACACTGAGGCGCTGCTGGCCCGTCTGCGGGCCGATGAACGACATGACGCCGCCGTCCTCCGGATGGGGGAGGCGGACTACGGCTGCGAGGAGCGCCCCGACGACGCGCCGGAGATGGTGTGGCTGCTGGCCGTCACCGCCGACGGACGGGAGAAGTCCCTGGAGGTCCCTGCGGACGCGGCGGACCGGCTGGGGCTGGCGGAGGGCGTGCTGTTCCGCATGGAGGAATTGGGGGGATAGGGGTTCCACCCCCCGCGGGAGTGCGGGGGTGCGGCGAAGGCCGGGGGCTTTGCGAGGTCCCTCGCGGGGCGGGACTTTTTCCCGTCAGGACGGGGGTGCCGGGGAAGCCCGGCGGCTTCAAAACCCCCATTCTCTTTTTCCGAGGAAAAAGAGAATGCGCCTTTTGATGGTGTAAGAGAAAAAGGCTTGGGCGGCGGCATTCCGGACTTCGTCCGGAACGCCTTTTTCCGCCTGTTACGGGGGTTTGGCCTGGTGGGACTCGATGGTTTTGCCCACTCAACTGAATATGGCAGCTGCGAAAGCTGGGGGAATTCAGGGATGCTCTGCCGTTCTCTTTTCGCTGCCGCACCCTGGCAGTTGCGGAAGTCTCCGGAAACGCCTTTGTCAATCTTCCGCAACCACCGGACTGCGGCAGCGAAAACAGAAGCAGGAAGTATCCGGGAGCGCCCCCAACTTACGGGACCGCTATGCACGGTTGAGTGGACGCAAGCCGACAGGTCCGCACCCCAATACCCCCCGTAAAAGGCGGAAAAAGGCGTTCCGGGCGAAGCCCGGAATGCCGCCGCCAGCGTCTTTTCTCTTGACACCATCAAAAAGCGCTTTCTCTTTTCGGCGCAACCGATAGGGGCCCCCACAAAAGCCCAGCGAAGCGGGTTTTGTGGGGAAGAGGAAAGCGGCGAAGCGCCGCCAGCGGCGGAAAAAGCGAGCCGGTTTCGAGGAAGCGGCGCGATTGGCGGACCCGAAGGGGCCGGGAATCGCAATGCCGCGACGGTGTGCAAGGGGGCAACGGAGCGGTATGAGGGATGCCCTCTCCCGCGGGGCGTCCCGAATATAGCGCAGTTTGACCCGACGACGAAAGGGGGGGGGAAGCCCCGCAGCCTTCGCCGCACTTCCCCGCGCCCCGGGACGGGGCGCACCCCCCAGTCCCCTGCAAAGGGGCCCCTCACAAAACCCGCCGGCAAAAAAAGCATCCCCCGACTGGGCACTGCCGCCCGCCGGGGGATGTTGTTCGTATGGATCTGCTTTTACCGGCGACCGCCGCCGCCACCGGAGCGTCCGCCGCCGAAAGAGCCGCCGAAGCCGCTGGAACGACCGCCGCCTCTGCCGGAGAAGCCGCCGCCGAAAGAGCCGCCGAAGCCGCCGGAGCGACCGCCGCCGCCACCGGAGAAGCCGCCGCCAAAGGAACTGCCGAAACTGCCGCCGGAACGTCCGCCGCCGCCACCGGAGCGGCCGCCGCCGAAGGAGCCGCCGAAGCCGCCGGAACGTCCGCCGCCGCTGGAACCTCCGAAGCCGCCGCTTCTGGGGGGACGGGGCGGCGTGCTGCCGGGTCCTCTGCCTCTGGGGGTGCCGCCGGGACCGCCGGGAGGCGGGGGCGGTCTTCTGGGGGGCCGGGGCCGCCACCAGCTGCGGCCCCAGAAGATGGGATAGTACCGCCGGGTGGGGATGCCCATGCCGGGGCGGAGATACCGCCGCCGGTACCGGGACCAGCGCATGGCGTCCAGGATCACCCAGATCACCAGCAGGACGATCAGCAGCGTCAGGAACCGGGAGAAGATGGCCCCAGCGGCCAGTTCCACCGTGCCGGTGGTGTAGGTGGAGTACTGGCCATTGGGCGTGGAGTAATTCTCCCGCATGGCGGGGATGTAGCCCTCCTTCACCGTGACGCCGTAGCCGTCGGCCAGATAGTCCGTCACCGCGTCGAAAGCGGCCCGGACGCCGGCGTCGTATTCCCCGGCCACGAAGTCATCCTCCAGGTTGTTGTTGACGATGGTGTTGATGGAGCGGCCCTCGCTGTCGGAGAAGCCGGCGCCCCAGATGATGTAGTAGTCGCCGCCGGGCTGGCCGTTGTAGTAGTTGTCCAGGGCCAGGAACAGCAGGACGCCGTTGTTCCGCTCCGCCGAGCCAACGCCCAGGCGGTTGAACTCGTTGTCCGCGTAAGTGGCGATGTCCTGACTGCCGGTGTTGGAGATGACCTCCACGGCGATCTGGGCGCCGGTCTGGACGAAGAGGGATTCGTTGATGGCGTCGATGTGGGAACAGGTCTTGTCCGACAGGACGCCCTGGTCGTCGTAGACATACGTATAGCTGCCCTGGATGGCGGTGGAGGCGGGGCCGGTGTCCGCCGGTTTCTTCGCCTGGCCGATGCCGATGCTGACCACAATGGCCAGGATCAGGACCACGGCCGCCACAGGGCGCTTTTGGAAGATTTTCATGTTGGATACCTCCGGGAGGATGGGGATGTCCCTGGCGGGACGGGCTTTTTTGGGTCCCTTGCGGGAGTGCGGGGGTGCGCCCCGTCCCGGGGCGCGGGCGGGTGCCGGGGAAGCCCGGCAGCTTCAAAACCCCCTTTCTCTTTTTCCGTGGAAAAAGAGAAAGCGCTTTTTGATGGTGTCAAGAGAAAAAGGCTTGGCGGCGGCATTCCG
>NZ_JBQHUP010000021.1:0-42534 GCF_052065175.1 Dysosmobacter sp. HCP28S3_G4
CGGCTGGCGAAGCTTTTTCTCCAGTCTGTTTTGTTATGCCCTTTTTCAGTCGCGCAAATTTTGCGGGACTTTTTTCATTTCAGCTATTGACTTTTGTTTGCAGGACTCCTGTGGTTGTTCTCTTATCAGGGGACTGGGTCGTCTCGAAAAAACAGCCCGTGCCGCTCTTTCGAGGCGGCCCAGAAAACGGAGAAAAAGGGGATGGCGAGCGGGCTCGCCGCCATCCCCTTTCGCTGAGTTTTACGGATCAGCCAACGGTCTGAACCTTCACGAACTCCCAGGCACCGCTCTCGGTGTTGGCGGTCTTGATGAAGGCGGAGTCACGCTTGGCGTCGCCGATATCGTCGAACTCGATGAGGCCGGACACGCCCTCATAGGAGACGCCGGGCAGAGCCTCCAGCACGGCGGAGGGATCGGTGCTGCCGGCGGCCTTCAGGGCCTCCAGAGCGGTGAAGTAGGCGTCATAGCCCATGGCGGTGACAGCGGAGATCATGTCGTTGCCGCCGTTGTTGGTCTTGGCGTCGGCGTTGGAGTTGATCCACTCCTTGATGCCGTTATCGAAGGCCTCGTTGCCGCCCTCCTGATAGAAGGTGGTGACGAAGATGTCCACGTTGCGGCCCTTGGCGCTCTCAATGACCATGTTGTCGTCCCAAGTGTCGGAGCCCAGCAGAGCGCCCTCGAAGCCCTGGGCGTCAGCAGCCTCCACGATCAGCTGCGCATAGTTGATGGAGACAGGAGCGAAGATGACGCCCGCGTTGGCGGACTTGGCGTTGTTGATGTAGGAGACGAAGTTGGCGCTGCCCTCGGGGAAGCTCTCGGCTACCACGGTGCCGCCCAGATCCTCAAAGGCCTGGGTGAAGTAATAGACCAGGCCCTGGTCGTAGTCGCTGCCCAGCATGCCCAGAACATAGGCGGTGTCGACGCCCAGTTCATTATAAGCGTAGTTGGCCAGAACGGTGCCCTGGAAGGGATCCAGGAAGCAGATGCGGAAATAGACGTCGCAGTCAGAGGTGACCTGGGGGTTGGTGCAGGTGACGCCGATGGCGGGGATGCCGGCCTCGGAGAACACGGCGCCGCCGGCCATGGACACGCCGGAGCCGTAGGAACCCAGGACCACGGACACGCCGCGGTTCACCAGCTCAGAGGCGGCGGAGGGGCCGTTTTCGGGAGTAGTGCGGTTATCCACGATCTCCAACTGGACATCATAGGTCTCGCCGCCGATCTCCACGGTGGGCTGGACATAGTTGGCGTACTGCATGCCCAGGATCTCCTTCTTGCCGCCGCCGCCGTTGTCGCCGGTCTGGGGCTCGAAGACGCCGATCTTGACCACCTTGTTGGCGGAATCGCCGGAATTGCCGGATGCTGCGGCGCTGCCAGATGCGCCGGAGCTGCCGGAGCTGCCGCAGGCAGCCAGGCTCAGGGTCATGGCTGCGGCCATGGCAAGTGCAAAGAACTTCTTCATAAGTCTTCCTCCTTCGGATTTGCCGCCCTGCTCCCACAGGACGGCAAAAGAACTATAATTCGCATTTTACGGTATTCCGCCCCGGTTTGCAAGGTCAAACCTACACAAGAAATCGATTTTTGATTTCCGGAAAACGGCGGATTTTTTCTGCCGCATCCGGTCAACTGTCCCCATATCGGGGACAGACCTGAATTTGGCCGTGATCCGCCCCATTTTGTGTCCGTGTATTGCGGACAGTCGTTTTGGTGATTTTGCTGAATCAACTCCTTGGATAAATTTCAGGAATCAGTCAAAATAGTGCAAAATACCCAGCGAAGCCTGCGCTCCGCCGGGTATTTGTCTCGCTTTTTCATGGATCTTCCGCGCTGTCCGCGGACGTACAGTGTCAGCCGTCCTGCTCCGGAGCTTCCAGCGCGGCAGGTTCCTCCGCGGCGTCCTCGCCGAAGACCGCCAGGAACGCCTTCCGGTCCATGGTCTCGTGCTCCAGCAGATACCGGGCCACGGCCTCCAGCTGATCCCGCTGGCTCTCCAGGATGCTGCGGCAGCGGTCGTAGGCGCCGCCCACCACAGACTTGACCTCCTCGTCGATCTCCGCCGCCACCTGCTCGGAGTAGCTGCGGCCCTGGGTCATGGTGCGGCCGATGAATACCTCGTCGTGACCGGAGTCGAAGGAGACTGTGCCGATCTTCTCGCTCATGCCGTAGCTCGCCACCATCTTCCGGGCGATCTGGCTGGCCCGCTGAATGTCGTTGGACGCGCCGGTGGACACGTCGCCCAGCACCAGCTGCTCCGCCACGCGGCCGCCCAGCAGGGCCACGATTTGGTCCTCCAGATACCGCTTGGAGAGATAGGACCGGTCCTCCTCCGGCAGGGAGATGGTCATGCCGCCCGCCTGCCCCCGGGGGATAATGGTGATCTGGTTCACCGGGTCGTGGTCCGGCAGCATGTGCATCACCACGGCGTGGCCAGCCTCGTGATAGGCCGTCAGCCGCCGCTCGTGCTCCGGGATCACCCGGCTCCGCTTCTCCGGTCCGGCGATGACCTTGATCTCCGCCTCGTTCAGGTCGGCCATGGTGATATACCGCTGGTCCTTCCGGGCGGCCAGCAGGGCCGCCTCGTTCACCAGATTCTCCAGGTCCGCGCCGGTAAAGCCCGGCGTGCCCCGGGCCACGGCCCCCAGGTCCACATCCTCCGCCAGGGGTTTATCCTTCACATGGACGTTGAGGATGGCCTCACGGCCCCGGATGTCCGGCATACCCACGTAGACCTGCCGGTCGAACCGGCCAGGGCGCAGCAGCGCCGGATCCAACACGTCCGCCCGGTTGGTGGCCGCCAGGACCACCACGCCCTCGTTGCGGCCGAAGCCGTCCATCTCCACCAGGAGCTGGTTCAGGGTCTGCTCCCGCTCGTCGTGTCCGCCGCCCAGGCCGGTGCCTCTTTGGCGGCCCACGGCGTCGATCTCGTCGATGAACACGATGGCCGGGGACTGCTTCTTGGCCTGTTCAAACAGGTCCCGGACACGGGACGCGCCTACGCCCACGTACAGCTCCACGAAATCGGAGCCGGAGATGGACAGGAACGTGACCCCCGCCTCGCCGGCCACAGCCTTGGCCAGCAGCGTCTTGCCTGTGCCCGGAGGGCCCACCAGCAGCACGCCCTTGGGGATGCGGGCACCCAGAGCGATATACTTCTTGGGGTCCTTCAGGAACTCCACGATCTCCGCCAGTTCCTCTTTCTCCTCGTCCTCGCCGGCCACGTCGTCGAAGGTGATGGTCTTGTCCTTTTCCGAAATGGTCCGGACATGGGCGGAGCCGAACTTGGACATCTTGTCCGGGCCCATGCCGCCGCCCTGGGACCGAATGACCATGAACCAGAACATAAAGCCGATCATCAGGATCATCAGCAGATAGGGCACCATCTGGAGCCAGACGCTGGTGCTGCTGGCCTGATAATCATAGGCGATGATGATGCCCTTCTGGGCCTGCTGCACCACCAGCTCCCCCAGATCGTCCTTAAACCACTGGACGTCATCCAGCTCGTACCGGACCGTGTCCCGGCCGTCGGCCATGGGCTGGTTCAGCTTCATGGTCAGGGTGTTGTCCGACACGGTAAAGGCGGACACCCGCTCCTGCACGAACAGCTGGCGCACCTGGGAATAGGTGATCTTCCCCTCGTTGGCCGAACTCTGCCACAGGTAGGAGATCCCCATGAGGATGACCAGTATCAGCAGCATAAAGCTGAGATTGGATGTTTTTCCTCGCTTCACTTCGAATAGACCTCCGGTTTCAAAACGCCGATATACGGCAGATTGCGGTACTGCTGGGCATAGTCCAGCCCGTAGCCCACCACGAACTCATTGGGCACCACGAAGCCCGCCATGTCGGCAGTGATAGCCTTGGTGCGGCGGGAGGGCTTATCCAGCAGCGTGACAATGGTGATGGACGCGGCGCCCTTGGTCAGCAGATAGTTCTTCAGGAAGGCCAGGGTGTTGCCGGAGTCCAGAATATCCTCCACGATGACGATGTCCCGGCCGCTGATGTCCTGCTGGACGTCGTGGGTGATCTGCACCCGGCCGGAGGAGACGGTGGCGTTCTGGTAGGAGCTGACGGCGATGAACTCCAGATCGCTCTTGACGGGGCAGGCCCGGATCAGGTCCGACATAAACACGAAGCAGCCCTTCAGCACGCCCAGAAACAGGGGATCTCTCCCCGCGAACCGCTCCGCCAGCTCCGCGCCCATCGCCTGGACACGGTTCTTCAGTTCCTCCTCGGTCACCAGGACTTTCAGGATATCCTTCTCCAGCTCATTGACCATGGTCCTTCTCCTCCGCATTTCTCTTTGTAATTTGAATGAACCGGCAGGGCTCTCCCTCCGGCAGGAATTCCGTATCCACGCCCAGCCGCCACACGGCGGCCAGACGGCCATCGGCATAGATGGCGGGCAGGCGGTCCCGCTCCGTCAGGGAGACGCCCCGGTCCACGCACAGCCGCTTGACGCTGCGGCTGCCGCCGTTGGTGGACGGCAAAGTCAGCCGTTCCCCCGGCACGCAGGGTGCCGCGGTGACGGTCCCGTTCTCCGTCTCTCTCCGCCGCCGGATGGCAAGGCCCTCCCCCACCCGATGATCCAGCAGGGTCAGGGTGTAATCCCCCCACCCCAGAGGCTGTCCGGGCAGCAGCTGTACCTCCGTCAGGGGCTGGGGCCGGGTCTCCAGCACCAGCCACCCCCGGAAAAACCGGGCGGTGACGCCGTGGGGCAGCGCCAGACGCCGTTCCTTTCCGGCGTCGTAATCTGTCAGGTCCAGAATGGCGTTGAGGTGGACGGCGCCGATGTCCTTCCGCCCCACGCCCAGCAAGTCAAACAGCCGCAGCAGCATCCGGGGACGGACGCTGGGCGGCGCCTCGTGCAGCGCCTGCCGGGACAGGGTCACCCGGCCCTTCCGGGCCTCCGCATGGGCGGTGTGCTGCTCCGCCTCCATGTCCAGAGACCGGTCGATAACACACAACTGTCTCGCCGTCTCATTGAGATGCTCCACGGCATGGGGATTCAATTGCTTCAGCAGCGGCATGACCTTCAGCCGCAGCAGATTCCGGGCCGCCGCGTCCGGGTCCGCGTTGGTCTCGTCCTCCACATGGGGGATGTCATGGGCGGCGGCGTAGGTCTCCAGATCCGTCCGGGTAATCTCCAGAAAGGGGCGGAGGACGCCGTCCCGGTCCGCCGGAATGCCCGTCAGTCCCTTGACGCCGGTACCCCGCACCAGATTCAGCAGCATGGTCTCCGCGTTGTCATCGGCGTGGTGGGCCGTCAGAATGACGGCGCAGCCCTCCCGCTCTGCTGTCTCCCGCAGGAACGCGTACCGCAGCTTTCGGGCGGCCTCCTCCAGAGAGAGCTCCTCCCGGTCCGCCAGCTCCCGCACGTCGCCGGAGCCGGAGACAAAGGGGATCTTCTCTATCTCGCAGTACCGCCGGACGAACGCCTCGTCCCGGTCCGCCGTGGGACGCAGCCGGTGGTTGAAATGGGCGGCCATGACGGGAAACTTCCCCATCTGCCCCCAGGTATTCATAAAATGCAGCAGGCACATGGAGTCCAGTCCGCCGGAGACGGCGCACAGCACCCGGCTCTCCGCCGGAACATGGCACAGGACAAACGTCCGTGCCGCCTCCAGCTCACTCCTCATCGTCATACCGCTTCTCCAGCGTGGCGAAGGTGGTGTACTCCGGCTGCCACTTCAGCTCCACTTTTCCGGTCTCACCGTGGCGGTTCTTGGCCACGATGCACTCGGCGATATTGTGCTTTTCCGAGTCTTCATTATAATAGTCGTCCCGGTACAAAAACAGAACGATATCCGCGTCCTGCTCGATGGCGCCGGATTCACGCAGGTCCGACAGCATGGGCCGCTTGTCGTCCCGCTTCTCGTTGGCACGGCTCAGCTGGGACAGGCACAGCACCGGCACGTCCAGCTCCTTGGCCATGATCTTCAGCATACGGGAGATATCGGACACCACCTGCTGGCGGCTCTCTCCGCCGTAGCCCTTGCCGCTGCCGGCGGAGGTCATCAATTGCAGGTAGTCGATGACCACCAGGCCCAGATTGTCCAGCCGGCGGCACTTGGCGTTCATATCCGCCGCCGACAGCATAGGATTGTCGTCGATGCGGATGTCCAGCCGGTTCAGCACCATGGCGGCGTCCGCGATCTTCTGCCAGTCCGTCTCCCGGAGGTTGCCGGTCTTCAGACGGACGTTCTCCACAAAGGCCTCCGAGGACAGCAACCGGGTCACCAACTGCTCGCTGGACATCTCCAAAGAGAAGATGGCCACCGTCTTCTGGGAGGACTTTGCCACGTTCAGCGCGATGTTCAGGGCGAAAGAGGTTTTGCCCATGCCGGGACGGGCCGCCAGCAGCAGCAGGTCCGACTTGTTCAGGCCCGTGATCTTGGCATCCACTGCGGACAGGCCGGTGGACAATCCCGGCAGATGGTCCTCGCTCTCGCTCATCTCGCTGAGGCGGTCCAGCACCTCCGGCAGCACCTGCCGGAGAGGGATCATGTCCTTGGCACTCTGCCCACGCCGGATGGCGAAGATCCGCTGCTCCGCCGCCTCCAGGGTATCCCCGGCGGTGCCGGTACCCTCCTGGACCATGGCGGTGATCTCCGAGGCCGCCTGGGCCACCGCCCGCAGCAGCGACTTGTCCCGGACGATCTTCACGTACTCCATGACGTTGGCGGAGGTGGGGGTAATCTCCATCAGCTGGACGAGATAGCTGCGGGTGGTGTTCTCGTCGTATGTGCCGTTTTTCTGCATCTCCTCCGCCACGGTAATGCCGTCCACCGGACGGGCATAGGTGAACATGGAGTAGATGGTCTCGAAGATCTCCCGGTTCTGCCGCAGGTAGAAGTCTCCGGGCTGGAGCTTGTCCATGACGTCCTTGATGCAGTCCGGGTCGATGAGCATGGAGCCCAGCACCGCCTGCTCCCCCTCCAGGGAGTGGGGCATCTGCCGCAGCAGCAGATCTTCATTTGCCATGGATGTCACCTCCGACACCGGGACACGCCATTGATCCGGCGTCCCGCCTTATTTCAGGGAGCGGGTCACTCCTCCGCCACGCTGGCCTTGACGGTGGCCGTCACCTCATAGCCCAGCTTGGCCTTGACCTCATAGGTGCCGAAGGCCTTGATGGGCTCATCCAGCACCAGCTTCTGCTTGGGGATGTCGATGCCGTACTGGGCCTTCAGGCCCTCGGCGATCTCCTTGGTGGTGACGGCGCCGAACAGCCGTCCGCCGCTGCCGGCCTTGGCGGTGAGCTTCACCGTGCAGTTCTTCAGCTTCTCCGCGGTGGCCAGAGCCTCCTCCCGCTGGCGCTGCTCCTCGGCCTTGCGGGCCTTCTCCTTCAGGTTCATGGTGTTGATGGCGTCCGGCGTGGCCAGAACGGCCAGCTTTCGGGGCAGCAGATAGTTCCGGGCATAGCCCTCAGACGCCTCAATGAGCTGGCCCTTCTTGCCCTGGCCCCGGACGTCCTGCTGTAAGATCACTTTCATATGCGTATTCTCCTTTGATTTATCAGATAGTTTGGATGGAGGTCCTCTCCGCGGGAGAGGCCGTCACTTCTCCAGATAGTCGTCGATGGCCTGGACCAGCCGGTCCCGCACATCGCTGATGTCGGCGTCCTCAATACGGCCGCCGGCGGTGGTGGAGTTGCCGCCGCCGCCCAAGGCCTCCAGGATCACCTGGACGTTGATGTCCCCCAGGGAGCGAGCGGACATCTGCACCGCCGTCCCGGACCGGGACAGCACGAAGGACGCCTTGACGCCCTTCAGCGTCAGCAGCTCATCCGCCGCCTGGGCCGCCGCCACCCGGTCCACCCCGTCCTCGGGGATGGTGGACAGGGCGATGTTGTCATGGATGATCTCCGCCCGGCGCATGATGTCGTACCGGGTGACGATCTCCGTCAGGTCGTTCTGAAACAGCCGCTGGACGTCCGCCGTGTCGGCGCCCGCCCGGCGGAGATAGGCCGCCGCCTCGAAGGTCCGTCCGCCGGTGCGCAGGCTGAACCGCTTGGTGTCCAGCACGATGCCTGCCAGCAGGGCGATGGCCTCGTCGTGGAGCAGGTCTGTGGGCTCCACCAGATAGCCCAGCAGCTCCGTCACCAGCTCCGAGGCGGAGGAGGCGTAGGGCTCGTGGAAGTTCAGCGCCGCGTTCTCGATATAGGACGACGCCCGGCGGTGATGGTCGATGACCGCCACCCGGCTGCTGGCCTCCAGGATCTGCCGGGATTCCACGCCGTCAGGCCGGTTGGTGTCCACCACGATCAGAAGAGCCCCCGGCTGCATCCGCAGAAACGCCTCCTGGGGCGCGACAAAGGTATTCTCATACTCCGGCAGCTTCCGCAGCTGGGACAGCATCTGACCGGCGGCGTTCTTCTCCAGGTCCAGGACGATCTGGGCCTTCTTTCCCCGCTTCCGGGCGATGCAACACAGGCCCGCCGCGGCGCCCACGGCGTCCATGTCGGCGTAGCTGTGGCCCATGATATAGATCTGCTGGGCGTCGGTCATCAGCTCGCCCAGAGCGTTGGCCATGACCCGGGATTTCACCTTAGTGCGCTTTTCCGTGGTCTTGGCCCGGCCACCGTAGAAGGAGAAGTCCAGCCGGTTCCGCACCACCGCCTGGTCGCCGCCCCGGCTCAGGGCCATCTCCAGAGACAGCTGGGCGTTCTTGTACAGCCCCGCCATGGTGTCCGCGTCCTTGCCCACGCCGATGGACAGCGTAGGATGGGTGCCCTCGTTCACCCGGATCTCCCGGATGGTGTCCAGAATGGAGAACCGTTCCGCCGCGAAGTGGTCGAAGTACTGCTCCTCAAACAGGAACAGATAGTGGTCCCGCTCCGTCTTCAGCAGCAGTCCGGTGCCCTCCGCCCACTTGTTCAGCTTCTCGTCGATCTGGGCCAGGATGGCGCTGCGCTGGGTGTCGGCGCAGGCCTTCATCAGATCGTCGTAGTTGTCCACCTGGAAGATGGCCATGACGGGCCGGGATGCGTCGTACTTCTCCCGGAGGGCGTCGGCCTCGGTGGTGTCCACCCAGTAGGTGGTGGCCACCAGGTTCTGGCTGCCGTCCTTGGCCTTGGCCCGGACCAGGCTGCCGTATACCCGGAAGCGCCGATTGTTCATCAGCACCCGCTCCGGGCACTCCTGCTTTCCCTCCAGCAGCCACTGGACCTGGAACTCCGGCACCGCGTCCTCCACCCGGATCTCAAACAGATGCTCTCGCACACCGGCCAGCTGGAGGAAGTTCTCATTGCTCCAGATCACCTCGCCGGTGTCCGGCCGGAACACCATAATGGGCAGCGGCGAGTTGATGAGGGTGGATTTGCTGGCGGTGTCCACGCTGCCGGTGAGGTTGTCGATATATTGCAGGATGCCCTGCCTCCGCTTCTGATTGCTGCGGCTGAAGAAAATATACAGTGCCACCGTGACGCAGCCCTCCACAAAAGCCAGCAGCGGCTTAAAGGGGATGGCCGCCAGGGAGAACAGCACCAGGCAGAAAAAGTACAGCTGTAGATTCGGCTCCAGAAGCCGGGACAGTTTTTTGTTCATCTCTCACTCCCCCCATCTTGGGAAAGTCCGCCGCCCGTGTCAGGGGGCGGGACATATGCTATCAGAATAATATTATATCAGGTTCTTTCCCGGTACGCAAGAGAAAGCGCCGCATCCGCCGGTCCGGAAAACAGGCTGTCCGGCGCCGATTTCTGAAATTTGCAAAAAGATGTATACATTGGCAGGGAATTATGGTATACTAATAAAAATCACCAGACGGAGAGGATCCCAGTTTTCGTCTGTTTTCCATGTATTTTGCTGCGGCGGACGGCATTTCCGCTCAGTTGAATAGAACAACTTCACAGGAGAGACAGGACGACGTGACCGAACAGACTGCCGGCGATACGGGGCCGGGCATCTGACCGGACGTCTTACTTTGTGTTGCGCTTTTTTGCCCCCGCAGGCCCTTGGCAGTTGCGGAAGCCCCGCGGTCTTTACCCTCCCCGGAGGGCAGGGCCCGATGCGCGGAGGGCTTTCGCATGCCGTTCCAGGGCCGACGATGCGCCGGACGCTTCGACGCCCGTTCCCCTGTCTCTCCTGGAAGTCTTTACACAGTGGCCGGTCCGCGGCGTTTCGCCGCCGGGACCGCGCCCTACATACTCTTGTATTTTGAAAAGGAGACATTCCATCTATGGCAGAAAAACTGAAAATCATCCCTCTGGGCGGTCTGGACGAGATCGGCAAGAACATGACCGTCTACGAGTACGGCGGTGAGATCATCGTGGTGGACTGCGGCATGGCCTTCCCCGGTGACGACATGTACGGCATCGACTCCATCATCCCCGACGCGACGTATCTGGTGAAGAACCGCGCCCGTATCCGCGGCCTGTTCATCACCCACGGCCATGAGGATCACATCGGCGCCATCCCCTACGTGCTGAAGCAGGTGAACATGCCCATCTACTGCACCCGCTTCACCGCCGGCCTCATCAAGCTGAAGCTGGACGAACACGGCCTCACCAAGTCCACCAAACTCACCACCGTGGAGCCCGGCGAGACGGTGCGGGCCGGCAAGTTCAATGTGGAGTTCATCCACGTGAACCACTCCATCGCCGACTCCGTGGCCTTCGCCATCCATACCAAGATGGGCGCGGTGGTCCACACCGGCGACTTCAAGATCGACTCCACCCCCATTGACGGCGATGTCATCGACCTGGCCCGCTTCGGCGAGCTGGGCAAGGAGGGCGTCCTGGCCCTGCTGGCGGACTCTACCAACGTGGAGCGCTCCGGCTATACCATGAGCGAGAGCGTGGTGGGCAAGACCTTCATGCGCCAGTTCACCGGCTGCAAGGACCGCATCATCGTCACCACCTTCGCCTCCAACGTCCACCGCATCCAGCAGGTGCTGGACGCCGCCGCGGCCTGCGGCCGGAAGGTGGCGGTCACCGGCCGCTCCATGGAGAACATCATGCGGGTATCCACGGAGCTGGGATATATGCACCTGCCCAAGAACACCCTGACGGACATCAACAAGATCAAGGGCCTGCCCAAGGACAAGCAGGTCATCGTCACCACCGGCTCCCAGGGCGAGGAGATGAGCGCCCTGTACCGCATGGCCTTCTCCACCCACAAGCAGGTAGAGATCGGCGCCGGCGACAAGGTCATCATCTCCGCCTCCGCCATCCCTGGCAACGAAGTCACCATCGGACGGGTCATCAACGAGCTGTTCCGGAAGGGCGCCACCGTGGTCTATGACCGGGCGGATATGCTCCACGTCTCCGGCCACGCCTGCCAGGAGGAGTTGAAGATCATCCACGCCCTGACGAAGCCCCGGTTCTTCATCCCCCTCCACGGCGAGCAGCGGATGCTCCAGATCCACAGCCAGATCGCCCAGCAGATGGGCATGGCCCGGAACCACATCGCCATCGCCGAGAACGGCTCCGTCATCGAGATCACCGCCAAGACCCTGAAGATCAACGGCTCCGTCCCCGCCGGCGAGGTATTCGTGGACGGCTCCGGCGTGGGCGACGTGGGTGCCGTGGTCATGCGGGACCGGAAGCGTCTGGCCGAGGACGGCATGGTGGTGGTCGTTCTTCCTGTGTCCTCCCATGACGGCCAGCTCATCAGCCTGCCGGAGATCATCACCCGGGGCTTCATCTACGTGAAGGAGTCCGAGGATCTGATGAAGGAACTACAGAGCGTAGCGGAGGATGCCGCCGTGGGCGCCGCCTCCTCCCGCCGCCGCGGCCGGGACGACAGCGACCTGAAGGGCGCTGTGAAGTCCGCTGTCAGCAACTACCTGTTCAAGACCACCAAGCGGAATCCCATGGTGATTCCGGTGGTGACCCGGCTCTGAGCGGGCTTAAAGGGAGGGGACTTGCGTCCCCCCTTTAGATTCCCCCTCGCCAGTGACATCGGTCACTGGCGCCGCCGCCCAGGGCGGCTGGGGTCTCGGTATTTTTCCGACGTACACGCCGCCGGAAAAATGATTACGGCGTATTCTTTTGCCCGGAGGGCAAAAGAACCGGGAACCTGCGGTTCTCTCAGGCTGTCGAAAAAGTCCGATGGACTTTTTCGACAGCCTTCACAATGCCTCGCTTTTCTGCCCGCGCAGCGGGCCGAAAAGCTGCCGCTGCGCGGCGCAAACGCCTGCTGACACAGGCTTTTTGCAGGCATTCAATCCAACACGAGGGGGCTCCCGCCCCCTCGTACTCCCCCTGCAAAAAAGGACTCTTTTCCTTCAGACAGGGTTTTTCGACAAGCTGCGGGAACCTGCGGTTCCCTGGCCCCTCCCTTTTTCCTGATTGCTTTGCCTCCGGCAAAGCAATCAGGGTTTTTGTTTTCCAGAAAAAACCGCAGGGCCGTCAAAACGGTCCTGCGTGTTTTTTTATATTCTTGTCTGATAGAGGCCGTGGTGGTTGCAGTACACATATAACATTCCGTGGCCCTGCATGGGAAAGCGGGCTTCCGGGGACTGCTCCGGATAGAGCTTCCGGAAGTCCACCCGGTCTGTGGTGACATATGCCATGAAGCTGAGGAAGTGGTTCTTGCTCATGGGGTGGTCCAGGGACACATACCACTCGTCGTCCATCCGCTCCACACGGATGGCGTGGTTCTCTCCGGCGGGTTCCGCCTCCAGCGGCGGTAGGGTGATGCCGCAGCAGCTGAAGGCCCCCTCTCCAACGGACCAGATCACGTTGCCGCACACAGGGCAGACATAGAACCGCATACGGTTGAGATTTCCGCTGCGGTTCCGGTTCACCACGCACTCCCCGGACAGCAGCTCCGCCACCGACACGCCCAGCGCCCCCGCCAGCGGCTCCAGCAGCGTGATGTCCGGCAGGCCCTTGCCCAGTTCCCATTTGGAGACGGCCTTGTCACTGACCATCAGCTTCTCCGCCAGCTGACGCTGGGTGCAGCCCTGCTTCTCCCGCAGCGCCCGGATGGTGCCGCCTGTTACATAAGCGTTCATATGTTCGTTCTCCTCTTTTCGTTTCTGCGCATAGGATACTCCATCCCCGCCGGATGCGCAACCTACGCTCCGTTGACCGCTCCCCTCTCCGCCCTTTCCTGACAGTTTGCTTCATCCGTCTATTTTCCTTTTGCAACAGGCGTGCTATACTGATTTAATATTGTCGAATCTTGTCTGTAAAGGAGCTGTCCCATGATCTCATACACTGCGGACCAATGGGTCCTGTTCTTTTTCTTCTACTGTCTCTGCGGCTGGGTTTGGGAGTCCTTCTATGTCTCCGTCAGGCAGCGCCGGTGGGTGAACCGGGGCTTCCTCCACGGTCCCCTGCTGCCCATCTACGGCTGCGGCGCCGTCATCATTCTGGTGTCCACCATCCGGGTGCAGGACAGCCTGTGGCTGATTTGGCTGTTCGGCATGGTCTCCGCCACCATTCTGGAGTACTTTACCGGCGCGGCCATGGAGTCCCTGTTCCACGTCCGGTACTGGGATTACTCCAACCAGAAGTGCAATCTCAACGGCTACATCTGCCTCACCAGTTCTCTGGCCTGGGGCGTGTTTTCCATCCTGCTGGTGCGGGTAGTCCATCCGCCGGTGGCCCGGATGATCCTGGCTATTCCCCAATTTCTGGCGGAGCCCCTGTCCTTCGCGCTGGTGGCCGGTACCACCGTGGACGCCGTCCAGTCCTTCCGGGCCGCCATGGACCTGCGGGAGATGCTCACCCGTCTGACAGAGGAGAACGAAGACCTGCGCCGTCTGGCCAAGCGGGCGGAGGTGTACTCTGCCTTCGCGGAGGATGACCTGCGCCGGTTCCGGGAGCGGACCGAGGTGGACAAGATCCTGCTGGCCGACCAGTTGGAGGCCGTCCGGGCCCGGATCAGCGAGGAGCGGGCCATGCACGCCCTGAAGCGGGAGGAGGCCATGGAGGCCCGTCTGGCCCGCCGCACCGAGGCGAAGCTGACGGCCCTCCGGAACGTGGAGGAGGCTCTGGAGCGCTGCCGCGCCCGGCTGGAGGAGACCCGGGAGCTCACCGGTCAGGCCCTGGCGGACCGTCAGGCCGAGATCGACGAGGCGCTGGAGAAGCTGCGGACCCACGCCGCCCGCATCCGCACCCGCAGCGGGAAGACCTACCGTCAGTCCCTGCGCATCCTGCGGGGCAACCCCTCCGCCTCCGCCCGGAAATATGCCGAGGCCTTTGAGAACCTCCGGAAGCTGGGCGGTCTCAAGTGACCGGAAGCACACAAAAAGAGCTGACGCGCCGCTGCGGCGCCGTCAGCTCTTTCTTGTTCCGTCACACGCCCCGCAAGTCGAAATCCGGCGTGTACTCCTCTTTGGCCGACGTTCGCTCCTGGGTGAAGCCGTCGGTGATGCCGCAGTTGGTCATGTAGCCCACCGCCGCGGCGTACTCGCCGCGGGTGACGTGGCGGCGGAGGTTCCCCTCCGCCCCCGGCCGGGGCGTGTACTGGCTCATGAGGGAGAACAGCACATCCCCCGGGCGGAACGTCTCCGCCACCCAGTCGATGACGCGCCGGGTGTTCTCCAGTTCCCCCGGCAGGATCAGATGCCGGATGAGGACGCCGGAGCGCAGCAAGCCGTCCTCCAGGCGGTACGGCCCGGTCTGGCGGAACATCTCCAGAATGGCCCGGGTGGCCCAATGGAAGTAGTCCGCCGCGCCGGAGTATGCGCCCGCAGGCCCCGGCAGGGCGTATTTCAGGTCCGGCAGATACACCTGCACCTTTCCCTCCAGCAGCCGCAGGATCTCCGGCTTTTCGTAGCCGCCGGAGTTCCACACCACCGGCACCATCAGCGGCTCCGCCAGGGACTCCAGGATCACCGGCGTGAAGTGGGTGGGCGTCACCAGGTCGATGCAGGCCGCCCCCTGGGCAATGAGCTCCTGATAGATCTCCCGCAGCCGCTCCGCTGTCAGACGCTTGCCCACGCCCTCCTGGGAGATGGGCCGGTTCTGGCAGAAGCAGCACCGGAGATTGCAGCCGGAGAAGAACACCGTTCCGGCGCCGTGTTCCCCCGTGAGACAGGGCTCCTCCCACTGGTGGAGCATGGCCCTGGCCGCCACCGGGACAGACGGCTCCCGGCAGAAGCCGCCTGCTTTCGTCTCCGTCCGCTCCGCCCCGCAATTCCGGGGACACAAATTGCAGATCATATCGTTATGGTTCCCTTTCCTCTGAATCGGTATCGTCCGGCACTACGACTTTGCCGTTTTTCCAGACGTAATTGGGGCCGCCGCACTTCAGGGCTGCACCCACGTCCAGCACCAGTTTCCGGCACGCCGTGCAGTACCACGCCTCCTCGCTGATGCCCAGTTCCAGCCGTCCGGGCTGGTCAGTGGCTCCGAAGGACTCCAGAAAGCTCCTGGACGGCCCCTCGTTCCAGCACATGCCCGCAAGGCCCCGGCCGGTGCTGCGCAGCTCTCCCTTCAGCATGGGACTTCCGCACCAGGGGCACGCCATCATCGGGGTGGGCAGCTCCGCCTCCGGCTTCGGGGACGGCGGTTCCAGTTCCCGTGGCGCCGTGGCGGTTCGCTGCTTCTCCGGCTTCCGGTCCCAGGGGTCCTCGCTCTTTTTCCAGAATGCCATGCCTGTTCCTCCTCACCGGCCGTCCATGGCCTGTCGGAATGCCTCCCGGCTGAGCCGGGCGCCCTTGGTCCCCACCACCGCCGCGGCGATCCGGTTGGCGTCCGCCAGCGCCCGGGGCAGGGACGCACCCTGCTGGAGCCGGGCCATCACCGCGCCGATGTGAGAGTCCCCGGCGCCGATGGTGTCCACCGTCTCCGCCGGGACACCAGGCACACGGCCGGACGCCGCGCCGGTGTCGTACCAGCAGCCCGCCGGTCCCAGAGTGGCAATGACGGTGTTCCCGGTGCGGCGGTGGAGAATGGACGCCGCTTCCCGGACATCCGCCGGGGCCGTTCCCGTCAGGCGGGCGGCACTGGAAACGGCCTCCTCCTCGTTGAGATGGAGGACGGGGTGCAAATCGTAGAGCCGGTCCAGCTTCTCCTGCTGGAGATTCACGATGCGGGGCCCCGGCGCGAAGTACACCGTGATGCCGGGATGCTGTTCCAGAAAGTCCAGGATCACGCCGCCGGTGGGCTCCTCCACCTCCAGCCCGCAGAGATAGGCCGCGCCAATGTCCGAGGCGTCCAGCGCGTCGAACCACTCCTTCCGGAAGGCGTACTCCGCCCCGTGATAGGAGATGAAGGTCCGCTCGCCGCCCTTTTCCACGAAGCAGTAGCAGCACCCATTCTCCCGGTCCGGTGTGGGGATGACGGGCATGATGCCCTCCTCCGCCAGATGGGCCCGGACAAAGTCGCCGTAGACCCCGGTGCCCACCGGGGAGAACAGGATGTAGGGCACGTCGAAGTTCCGCAGGATCTCCGAGGCGTTGTAGGCGCAGCCGCCCATGGCCATCTGCTGGCCGCTGACGTTGACGTCCTCCGCCGTCCGGGGCAAATGGTCCAGATTGATAATGACGTCCACCACCGTGGACCCAATGACCAGAATCTTTTTCACAGTTCCATCCCCTGTCTTTTGCCGTTCCCCGGGGCCGTCCGGCTCCTGCGCATTTCGAGGGAACTCATGGTTCCCTCTTGTCCTCCCCGTCGGGAGGCACTTCCGCATAGTCCACGGTGTACACCGGCCCGTCGAAATGGGGCTCCTTCGGTTTCTCCTGCCGGGGCTGTCCCTGCCGGGACGAACCGCTCCGTCCCCGGCGCAGCAGATACACCGCCACCGCGATGATCGCAATGGGCACCGCCAGACGCAGCGCCAGCATCACAAACCCAAACAGCAGCCGGAGCAGTCCCAGCGGCAGTCCAACCAACCATCCCATGAAATATGATCTCCTTTCCGATTCGTGCCGTCACAGGCCGCAGAGCCACCCCGCCGACGGCGGATACACCTTCTTCCGGAAGCTCGGGTCCACGCCCCAGGCGGCGGCGATGTTCAGCACGTCCTCCTCATCGGGAAGACGCTCGCCGTCCTCCTGCCCCTTGCGGGGGAGGCAGTCAAAGCCAAGCGCCGTTTCCTCCGGCGTCAGCGGGCCGTCATCCGCCTCCGCCTCCACATTCCTATAGCAGTATTCCCGGACGCAGCGGCCATCCACAACCTTTTTCCACGCGTAATAGCCGATGGTCCGGTGGGAGATGAAGCTCTGCACCTCCGGAAACTGCGCCGCCAGCTCCCGCCGGTCCTCAGGAGCATCCGGGATAATCCCGATGACCAGCACAAACCCATCCAGACAGGGGGAGACGAAGCAGCCCTGCCGCCCATACGCCGCCTGAACGCCGGTCTTCCAGTTGGCGGGCTGCCGCGTTTTGGGCCGCAGCGCCGCGATGACCCGCTCCGGATCGCCGCAGCGAATGCACAGCCAGCTCATTTTATACCCAAAAGGCTCCGGTCCATCCGGCTCCGCGGAGAGCTTCACCGGCGTCTCCGGTTCTCCGGGCACCTTCCGGGTGTCCACCGTTCCGCCGTAAACGCCCAGCTTCTTCAGCTGTCCCACCAGCTTCCGGTGACTCCGCCAGTTCCGGAATCGCTGCCAGGTCTTTCCCAGCAGCCATCCCAGAAACACAAACAGCAGCGCCCTCATTCCAGCCCCCTATCTCCTATCTCGTATCTCCTTTTCGGCCTCGGCGTAGTACCGCCCGAACGCGGACGGCACCGCGTGTTCCCGCAGGCCGTCTCCATCCACCCACTCCAGCTCCGGCGCGCCCGCTCCGGACACCCGCATCACGTAGCCGGTCATGTGCCACTCCACATGGGTGAAGATGTGCTTCGCCGTCAGCTTCCGCTCCCACTCCAGAGCCGTCAGGCCCATGGCCTCCACGGCCTTTGCCGCGGCGGCCTCGTCCAGGGTCCCCTCCACGTTGGGGAACTCCCACAGCCCCGCCAGCAATCCCGTGTCCGGACGGCGGCATAGGGCGGTCTTCCCGCCCCGCAGCAGGACGAACACCGTCTTCTCCTCCGCCCGGCGGGCCTTTTTCGGCTTCTTCACCGGCAGGACCTCCGCCGTGCCCCGGAGCCGCCCCAGGCAGAACTCCGCCGCCGGACAGTCCCCGCACTTCGGCGGGCCGTTGGGCACGCAGACGGTGGCCCCCAGCTCCATGGTTGCCTGATTGAAGATCCGGATGTCCGCCGCCGTCTCCGGCATAATATTCTCCACCTGCGCCCGGACGGCCTTTTTCGTCTTCGGGTCCATGATATCGTCATGGCAGTCGGTGACGCGGGTGACCACCCGCAGGACGTTGCCGTCCACCGCCGGCACCTGCAGGCCGAAGGCCGCCGAGGCGATAGCCCCGGCGGTGTACTCGCCGATGCCCGGCAGGGCCAGCAGCGCGTCGTAGTCCGCCGGGAACCGCCCTCCGTACTGCTCCGTCACCAGACGGGCGCACTTCTGAAGATTCCGGGCGCGGCTGTAGTAGCCCAGGCCCTCCCACAGCTTCATCAGCTGGTCCTCGGGCGCCGCCGCCAAAGCCTCCACCGACGGGAAGGCCTCCAGAAAGCGGGCGTAGTACCCCAGCACCGCCGCCACCCGGGTCTGCTGGAGCATGATCTCCGACACCCAGATGCGGTACGGGTCCGTGGTCCGGCGCCAGGGCAGATCCCGGGCATTGCCTCGGAACCAAGCCAGAAGCGGCTCCGGCAGGCGCTGTAAAATCATTTCGGTTGTCAAATCATCGTGTCTCATGGTAAGATTATAGCATAGTTTCACCGGCTGTTGAAGTTTTTTCAAAAAACCCTTGACCTTCCCCCTTGTGGAGGGTATACGATAATCCCGGAAAGAGGGGTGAGGACGCTGAAGATCAACGAAGTGGAGGCCCTGGTGGGCATCACCAAGAAGAACATCCGCTTTTACGAGGCCGAAGGCCTGCTGTGTCCCCAGCGGAACAGTGAGAACGGCTACCGGAACTACGGCGACGAAGATGTGGAGACATTGCGGCGCATCAAGCTCCTGCGGAAGCTGGGCCTGCCGCTGGAGGAGATCCGCTCCCTCCAGACAGGACGGCTGACGGTGTCCGACGCCATGCGCCGCCACCGGGTGACGCTGGAGCGGGACCGGGAGAGTCTGGAGCAGTCCATCCGTCTGTGCGGCGAGCTGGCGGACTGCCATGAGACGCTGGACGGCCTGGACGCCCAGTCCCTGCTGGACCGGATGGAACAGCTGGAGCACGCTGGCACCACCTTCCAGAACAAGCAGAAGCAGGACATCCGGGTGCGGTATGTGGCCCCTGTGGCCATCGCCGTCCTGACGGTGGTGCTGATGGCCGCCCTGTCGGCTCTGATAATCTGGGGCTATCTGCTGGCTCCGGAGGACGCGCCGCCGCTGCCCCTGATGCTGGTGCTGGTGGCCCTGCCCCTGCTGGTGGCGGTGGGTGTGGTGCTGGCCCTGATCCAGCGCATCCGGGAGATTGGGAGAGGAGAGATCGACGATGCCAGACAATTCTGACCGCCGAAGACGGCGCATCTCCTCCATTGCCGCGGCAGCGGCAGTCGTTCTGTATATCCTGCCGCTGGTGATCGCATCCGTGTTTGCCGCCGTGGAATTTCTGCGGGACGGCGAGGGCTTTGCAGCCCTGCTGTTCCTGATGGTCTACGGCGTGCTGGGCGGCGCCGTGGTGGTGGGCGTCCTGCTGGCCCTGCGCCAGCGTCTGCGGGAGATCAAAGGAGGAGAAGAAGATGCTGCTGCTGAATATTGATTACATCCCCGGCAAAGAGATCGAGCCCCTAGGCATCGTAAAGGGCACGGTGGTCCAGTCCAAGAACTTCGGAAAGGATTTCATGGCGGGCATGAAGACATTGGTGGGCGGTGAGATCACCGGCTACACGGAGATGCTGAACGAGGCCCGTCAGATCGCCACCAAGCGCATGGTGGACGAGGCCAACGCCCTGGGGGCCGACGCCGTCATCAACATCCGCTACGGCTCCTCCGCCGTAATGCAGGGGGCCGCGGAGGTCATCGCCTACGGCACGGCGGTGAAGCTGAAATGAGAGCGGTCACATTTCTGGATCACAGCGGCTTTCTGGTGGAGCTGCCCACCGTCTCCCTGCTGTTCGACTGGTGGCGGGGAGAGCTGCCACCTCTGCGGGAGGGCGTCCCCCTGCTGGTGTTCGCCAGCCACCAGCACCACGACCACTTTGACCGCCACATCTTCCCTCTGGACGACGGCGTCCGGGAGATCCGGTTCCTGCTGGGAAAGGACATCCGCCTGGACAGCCACAACCGGACCAAGTGGAAGGTGTCCGACGGCACCGCCGCCAAATGCCTGGTGCTGGGTGGGAACGAGACGGCGGAGCCCCTGCCGGGCGTCACCGTGGAGACCCTGCCCTCCACCGATGAGGGCGTGGCGTTCCTGGTGACGGCGGACGGCTGTACCGTCTACCATGCCGGTGACCTGAACTGGTGGCACTGGGAGGGAGAGGACCGTGCCTGGAACCGGAACATGGAGGCCAGTTTCAAGACCTACATTGAACCTCTCCGGGGTCGCTCCATCGACCTGGCCTTCGCCCCGCTGGATCCCCGTCAGGAGGACGCGGCGTCCTGGGGATTCCGGTATCTGCTGGAGCTGGCGGACGTCCGACGCGTTTTCCCCATGCACCAGTGGGAGGACTTCTCCCCCACCGACGTATTTCTGTCCGAATGGCCGTCTCTGGCGCCCAAAGTGGTGCCGGTGGAGCGGAAGGGACAGAGATGGGTGTTTGAGGACTGAAGGGCCTCTGCATGCGCAAAAAACTCCGCCCGCGGCAGAATTGCCGCGGGCGGAGTTCTCTTTTCTTTTATTGTTCCATCAGAAGATAGTCCGTCAGGCTTGCGGGGAGGGCCGTCTCCATCTCCCAGGGCGGCAGGTCCATCGCCAGCTCCGGCACGAAGCCGGGGGCGTCCTCGCCCGCAGCGGCTGCGGCCTGGGCCAGCATCGGGGCCTCCGATTCCGTGGTCACGGCGTAGACGCGGTCCACGCAGCCGGCCATGTCCGCCAGAACCAGTCCGGCGGCATCATCCCGGCCGGTGGTGATGACCTGGGCGGGCAGTTCCACGGAGATCTGCACCTCCGGGTAGTCCGCCGCCACGGCATCCGCCACGGCGCGCACCAGCGCACACAGGACTTCCGGGCGGGAGCCTGCCGTTCCGTAGTCGATTTTATCCAGCTTGCCCTCCGTGGGATAGGACACGTCCGTCAGCAAGATCTCGTCAAAGCCCATGGCCGCGCACTCCCTGGCCAGGGCGCTGAGGTACGCAGCGGTGCCCTCCTTGGACGGGTCCAGCCAGTTGGTGTTGTTTCCGTCGTAGAAGATATAGCCGCCGGTGTTCTTCAGGCCCATTCCCTCCACATCCGCCTTGGCGGCGATGGGGTCCCGCAGGCAGCTGAGCCGGGCGATGGCATGGCCGGTGTTCTCCGTCACGGTCTTCAGCGTCTCCAGCGTCTCCGCCGGAGCGGTCCGGCCCGTGACGGTCCTCGCCGCTTCGGAGTCATAGTAGACACGGCCGCTACCGTCCTTCACGGTCACCGCCAGAGCGCTGAAGGGCGAGCTCTCGCTCCAGCAGGACGTCAGACGGTCCATATCCCAGCCGGTGTATTCCGTCTGGGGCAGCTGGACTGCCCGCAGCTCCGTTTGGGGCTCGTGCCTCTCCTCCACCGTGATGTTCAGCGGCTCGGAGATGTCCCCGACGCCGCTGTCCTCCGGCGTCTCCTGCTGCCAGGGCAGCGTCAGATGTGCCACGCCGTGGTCGTCGTACACCAGGTAGTTCTGGAGCGCAATGACCCCCAGCGCCGCCAGGATCACCAGGACCAGCAGCACAGCAGCGATCTTTTTCCACAGGGGCGTCCGGCCCCGATAATTATTGTATCCGCGTATTACAGACAATCCATTTCACCGCCTTTTCGGCGTGCCGCGTCTGTCCTCAGGGCTGGATGGCGTCCAGCTTGCCCACCCGGCGGGCGTGACGGCCGCCCTCAAATTCCGTGGACAGGAATACATCCGTCATCCGCTTGGCCAGCACAGAGCCGGTGAAGCCCGCGCCGATGGCCATGACATTGGCGTCGTTGTGACGCCGGGTCAGCTCCGCCTCCAGAGAGTCGGCGCAGTGGGCGCAGCGGATGCCCTTCACCTTGTTGGCAGCGATGGAAATGCCGATGCCGGTGGTGCAGATGACGATGCCTCGCTCACACTCGCCGGAAGCCACGGCCCGTGCCGCCGCCTCGCCGAATTCCGGATAGTCGCAGCTCTCCGTGGAATAGCAGCCGAAGTCCTTCACCTCATGGCCCTGCTCCTCCAGATGCTTGATGAGTTCACACTTCAGCGCGTAGCCGCCGTGGTCACAGCCCATTGCGATTTTCATAAAAAATCCCCCATTCTGCCGCGTGCGCGGCACAGTTCAGATTGAACGTCTCCCCGGAAGCCGGGGAAGTCCGTCGTTCGGCCGGTCCGCTCCCGCGGCGCCGTTTCCATGGCTATTGTACCCGTGTTCTGCCATATTTGCAACCGGAAAATCGGCGCGGACCGCTTTACAGGTCGTGGAACACGGGTTTCATCTCCCGGAAGGTGCAGAACGCCCGGAAGCCGCACTCCCGCAGCAGCTCCTGCCGCTCCCGGATGCAGCAGCCCACGTGCTCCGCCCGGTGGGCATCGGATCCCAGGGTGATGATCTCGCCGCCGCATTCCCGGTACAGCCGCAGCCACTTTTCGTCCGGCAGCGGGTCCTTGCCCCGGTTGGTGTTGACCTCGATGCCGCAGCCGTTGGCGATGAGGGTCCGGTAGATCTCCTCCACCTCCGCCTCAAAGCCGTCGAAGGTCATGTGCCCGCCCCGGCGCTCGTTGATATACCGCAGGGGCAGGGTCAGATGGCCCTGCACGGAGAATTTTCCCCATTTGGCCTGCCGCAGCACCAGTTCCAGATAGTCCGTGATCTGACGGCGGGCCTCCTCCGGATCGGCGCTGGCAGCGTAGGCCAGATCCTGACAGCCGTATGCGTCGGACAGCTGGTGGATGGAGCCGATGACGAAGTCTGCCGGGGGCATCTGGGCCAACAGCGCCTCCGCGTGGGCGAAGTCTCTGGGGGTCTCCCCCAGCTCGATGCCCCGGCGAATGACGATCCGATCCCCCAGCGCCTCCCGGGCCTGGGCGTACTCCGCGTCCAGCGCCGCCCAGTCAAAGGTGTTCCGCACCCAGGACTTGGCGGTCATGACCTCCACATGGTCCGTGAAGCAGACCTCGTTCAGGCCCATGTCCGCCGCCGCCCGGGCCATATCCTCCATGGGGGCCCGGCTGTCCGGCGACCAGCGGCAGTGCAGGTGGCAGTCTGCCGCGTATTGCTTCCCGCTCATTTCTTAAACTTCCGGAAGAAATTCTTCCGCTCCTCATAATTGTTTTCGCCCAGCGTCTCAGCGAACTTTTTCAGCGCTTCCTTCTGCTCCCGGTTCAGGTTCCGGGGCGTCTCGATATACACGGTGACGTACTGGTCGCCCCGGCCCCGGCCGTTGATGGAGGGAATGCCCTTGCCCTTCAGCCGGAAGGTGGTGCCGGACTGGGTGCCCTCCGGCAGATTGTACTTCACCTTGCCGTCGATAGTGGGGATCTCCAGCTCCGCGCCCAGTACCGCCTGGGCGAAGGTGATGGGCGCCTCGCACAGGACGGAGGTGCCCTCCCGCCGGAAGATCTCATGGGGCCGGACGGTGACGGTGATCAGCAGATCGCCCGCAGGGCCGCCGTTGATACCGGCGTTGCCCTGTCCCCGGATAGAGATGGTCTGGCCGTTGTCGATGCCCGCCGGAATGCTGGCCTGGATGGTCTTCCGCCGCCGGACGGAACCGGCGCCCCGGCACTCCGGACAGGGCTGATGGATGATACGTCCCTTTCCGCCGCAGCGGGTGCAGGGGGAGGATGTGGCGAAGACGCCCATGGGCGTCTGCCGCCGCACCTGGACAGTGCCGGTACCGTGGCAGTCCGGGCAGACCTCCGGCGTGGTGCCGGGGGCGCAGCCGTTTCCATGGCAGGTGCCGCAGGGCTCCATGCGCTCCACCGTGACGGCCTTCTCACAGCCGAAGGCGGCCTCCTCAAAGCTGATGGCGATGGACATGCGGATGCTCTCGCCCCGCTGAGGGGCGTTGGGATTGGTGCGCCGTCCGCCGCCGCTGAAGCCGCCGCCGAAGAAGCTGCCGAAGATGTCGCCCAGGTCGCCGAAGTCGAAATTGCCGTCGAACCCGTAGCCGCCGGCACCGGCGCCGAAATTGGGGTCCACGCCGGCGTGGCCATACTGGTCGTACCGGGCCTTCTTGTTGGGATCGGACAGCACCTCGTAGGCCTCATTGACCTCCTTGAACTTCTCCTCGGCCTCCTTGTCGCCGGGGTTCAGATCCGGATGGTACTTCCGGGCCATCTTCTTGTATGCCTTTTTGATCTCATCCTCAGAGGCACCCTTGGAGATGCCAAGGACCTCGTAATAATCTCGTTTATCTGCCATAGTCATGCTCCTGTCATTCAGGCACCGCCGCGCGGCTGCGCGGTGCCGCCTTAGGAATCGGAAATGAGGAATTTGACAGGCAATTTCCGGTTCCTCATTCCTGATTCCTCATTTCCGCCAAACGTCCGAATGGGGCGGGGATCAGATCCCCGTCCCATCGGCTCGTCACTCTTACTGCTTCTTGTCGTCGTCATCGACTACCTTGTAGTCGGCGTCGTAGTACTGGCCCTGGGGACCGCTCTGCTGACCGCCCATGTCGGGACCGGCCTCGCCGCCCTGCGCGCCCTGGGGATTGGCGTTCTGGTACAGCTTCTCGCTGACGGCGTAGAACTCCTTGGTCAGCTCCTCGGTGGCGGCCTTGATGGCGGCGGTGTCCTGACCCTTCAGGGTCTCCTTCAGCTTGTCGATGGCGGACTGGACCTTGGCCTTGTCGCCGGCGGGGATCTTGTCGCCCATCTCGCCCAGGGTCTTCTCGGACTGATAGACCATCTGGTCGGCCTGGTTGCGGACCTCCACTTCCTCCTTCAGCTTGGCGTCCTGGGCGGCATACTGCTCCGCTTCCTTGACGGCCTTCTCAATGTCCTCCTTGGACATGTTGGAGGAGGAGGTGATGGTGATGTGCTGCTCCTTGCCGGTGCCCAAGTCCTTGGCGGAGACGTTGACGATGCCGTTGGCGTCGATGTCGAAGGTCACTTCGATCTGGGGTACGCCGCGCCGCGCGGGGGCGATGCCGTCCAGGTGGAACCGGCCCAGGGACTTGTTGGCCGCGGCCATTTCACGCTCGCCCTGGAGGACGTTGACCTCAACGGAGGTCTGGTTATCGGCGGCGGTGGAGAAGATCTGGCTCTTCTTCACAGGGATGGTGGTGTTGCGGTCGATGAGCTTGGTGAACACGCCGCCCATGGTCTCGATGCCCAGGGACAGGGGAGTGACGTCCAGCAGCAGCAGGCCCTTGACGTCGCCGGTCAGCACGCCGGCCTGGAGGGCGGCGCCCATGGCCACGCACTCGTCGGGGTTGATGCCCTTGAAGGGCTCGGAGCCGGTGAACTTCTTCACGGCCTCCTGCACGGCGGGGATACGGCTGGAGCCGCCCACCAGCAGGACCTTGCTCAGGTCAGAGGGATTCAGACCGGCGTCGCTCATAGCCTGATGGACGGGGCCCATGGTGGCCTCCACCAGATGGGCGGTCAGCTCGTTGAACTTGGCCCGGGTCAGGGTGATGTCCAGGTGCTTGGGGCCGGTGGCGTCGGCGGTGATATAGGGCAGGTTGATGTTGGAGGTGGTGACGCCGGACAGCTCGATCTTGGCCTTCTCAGCGGCCTCCTTCAGGCGCTGCATGGCTACCTTGTCGCCGCTGAGGTCCACGCCGTCGGTGCGCTTGAACTCGTTGACCAGGTACTTCATGATGCACTCGTCGAAGTCATCACCGCCCAGACGGTTGTTGCCGGCGGTGGCCAGGACCTCGATGACGCCGTCGTCGATCTCCAGGATGGACACATCGAAGGTGCCGCCGCCCAGGTCGTAGACCATGATCTTCTGGGACTGCTCCTTATCCACGCCGTAGGCCAGGGCCGCGGCGGTGGGCTCGTTGATGATGCGCTTCACGTCCAGGCCGGCGATCTTACCGGCGTCCTTGGTGGCCTGACGCTGGGCGTCGGTGAAGTAAGCGGGAACGGTGATGACGGCCTCGGTGACGGGAGAGCCCAGGTAGGCCTCGGCGTCCGCCTTCAGCTTCTGCAGGATCATGGCGCTGATCTCCTGGGGAGTGTAGTTCTTGCCGTCGATGCCCACCTTGTAGTCGCTGCCCATCTCACGCTTGATGGAAGACACGGTGCGATCGGGGTTGGTGATGGCCTGGCGCTTTGCCACCTGGCCCACCATACGCTCACCGGTCTTGGAGAATGCCACCACGGACGGAGTGGTCCGGTTGCCCTCCGCGTTGGGGATGACGACGGCCTCGCCGCCCTCCATAACGGCCACGCAGGAGTTGGTAGTTCCCAAATCGATACCGATTACTTTAGACATAATGAATTCCTCCTAAATCTATCGAAATGTTTTTTATGATAATTAGAAATTAGGAATGAGGAATTAGGAATGACGGAGTCAGATGAATTTCTAATTCCTAATTCCTAACTCCTAATTGCCTTAGTTCGCGACCTGCACCACGGCGTGCCGGACCACCTTGTCGCCCAGCATGAATCCCGCCTGGAACACCTGGGCCACCACGTTCTCGCCCAGATTCTCATCGTCGATGTGCATGACGGCGTTGTGCCGGTTGGGGTCGAAGGGCTGGCCCTTGGCCTCGATCTCCGTGACGCCCAGCTTCTCCAGGATCTTCTTGTACTGGACGAAGATCATCTCCATGCCCTTCTTGTGGGGGGAATCGTCGCCGCCCTCAGCGGCCACGGCCCGCTCCAGATTGTCGTACACCGCCAAGAATTCCTGGATGGTGTCGATCTTGGCGTCCTGGTAGATGCTCTCCTTCTCCTTGGCGGTGCGCTTGCGGTAGTTGTCATACTCCGCCGCCAGACGGGTGTACTGGTCCTTCACGGTCTCCAGCTGCTTGGCGGCCAGCTCGGCGGCCTCCATCTGCTCCCGGGTCAGGGTGTAGGTCTTCTCTTTTTCCTTCTTCTTTGCGTCCTTATCCTTTTTGCGCTTGTCGGAGGCCTTCTCCTCCCGGGGCTCTTCCGGCTTCGCTCCGCCCTCTCCGGCGGTCTCCGGCTCCTGCCGGGGAGCGGTCTCCTCCGTCTCGGGGGCCTGCCGGCCCTGCTCTTCTTCCGGAGTGGGCTGCTTCGTCTCGTCGCTCATTTGTCTGTATCCTCCTTGGGGGGTAAATCCCGTTTCTCAAACAATCGTGTCAGGCCGTCGGCAAACCCGGCCAGACGGGCCGCCACCGCGGCGTAGTCCATGCGGGTGGGACCCACCACGCCGATGAGGCCCCGCATATCGTCTCCGATATCATAGCTGGCCACCACCACGCTGGTGTCCCGGAGCGCCGCGTTGACGTTCTCCGGCCCGATCAGGATCTTCAGTGGAGAGTTGTCGTCGGGTACCGGCAGGTTCTCCTTGTTCTCCGCCAGAAAGCTCATCAGCTCATGGGCTTTGTCGGCATCCCGGAACTCCGGCAGCTTCAGTACCTGGGTCACACCGGCGGTGTAGATCTCCTTCTGTCCCGCCTCCTCCAGCACATCCACCGCGTAGGCAATGGTCTGGGACAGCAGCAGGAACATCTGGGGCGTCACCTGATCGCTCATGCGCATCAGGGCCATGTTCATCTCGTCGGTGGAGATGTTGGTGAACTCCTTGTTCAGCAGGTCCGCCAGCACCGGCATCTGGGACGGGTCCATCCGGAGCTGGAGCCGCAGCAGCTGGCTCTTGACCCGGTTGTCGCCGGTCATCATCACCACGATACAGCTCCGGTCATCCACCGGCAGCATATCGAAATGCTTGGCGGTGATGGTCTTTTTCCGGCTGGCGGCGGCCACATAGGCGGGATAGTTCACAAAGGAGGACACCGCCCGCCCCGCCTGGGAGATCACCCGGTCCAGCTCCTCCATCTTCATCTGGAGGGCCTGATTGATCCGCTCCGTCTCCGCGATGCTGAGCCGCTGCTGTTCCATCAGTTCGTTGACGTACAGCCGGTAGCCCTGGGGGGACGGGATGCGTCCGGCGGAGGTGTGGGGCTGTTCCAGATAGCCCTGCTCCGTCAGGTCCGCCAGCTCGTTCCGGATAGTGGCGGAGCTGACGCTGCCGCCCATCTCCTTGGCGATGGTCTTGGAGCCCACCGGCTCCGCCGTGCGGATGTAATCCTCAATGACGACTTTCAGTATCTGCTTTTTCCGATCCGTCAGATCCATGCAAACACCTCAAACCTTTTTAGCACTCACTTTCCCTGAGTGCTAACGTGAGTTTACCACCGCCGCCCCCTATTGTCAATGGATGGATATAAACAAATTGTAAACAAACCAAGAGGGATTTTTGAACTTTTATTCTGCGGCCTTTTCCGGGTTTTTATCCCCTTTCCGACGGTGCCGCGGATGACGCCAGAGTCCGATATTTCCCCCACCGGAGCCAGGCTTTTCCCATGTGTCCCCTTGGCCTTTTCGCCGCTTCTCCGGGTAAAAAAACACGCCCCGAACTGACGTTCGGGGCGCGTTTTCACGCTTTATGACAGACCGGGCGTTCAGACCTTCTCAGCCTCGCCGGCAGCGGCGGCAGCGGCCTTTTCCTCGGCGGCCTTCTTGGCGGCGGCAGCCTTCTCAGCCTGGGCCTTCTTGATGGCCTTGTACTTCTCCTTCTCCTCAGCGGTGGCCTTGGGGAGGATGGCGTCGCGGGGGCAGACCTTGGTGCAGAGCTTGCAGCCCACGCACTTCTCATAGTCGATGACGGCCACGCCGTTTACCACATGGATGGCGTCCTTCTTGCACTCCTTCTGGCACAGGCCGCAGCCGATGCAGGAGCTGGAGCAGACGCTCATGGCGGCCTTGCCCTTGTCCTGGTTGGCGCAGGCCACGTGGACCTTCTTGGAGGCGGGGACGGACACGATCAGCTTGCGGGGGCATGCGGCAGCACAGGCCATGCAGTTGGTGCACTTGTCCGGATCCACAACGGCAGAGCCGTTGGGGCCGATGGACATGGCGCCGAACTGGCAGGCAGCCACACAGGAGCCGAAGCCCAGGCAGCCGAAGTTGCACTCCAGGGGGCTGCCGGCCACCTTGGTGGCGGAGATGCAGTCGTGGACGCCGCGGTACTCGAAGCGCTTCACGGCGTTGGTGCCGCCGTTGCAGCGGACGAAGGCCACCTGACGCTCTCCGGAGGGAGCAGCCTGGCCCATGATCTGGGCAATGGCGGCGGCGTTCTCAGCGCCGGCAGGGGCGCAGGCGTTGATGGGGGCGTCGCCGGCCACGATGGCGGCGGCGCAGCCGGCGCAGCCCGGGAAGCCGCAGCCGCCGCAGTTGGCGCCGGCCAGATGGCTCAGGACTTCTTCCACACGGGGGTCCTTTTTCACCTCGAAGATCTTGGAGGCGGCGGCCAGGACCAGGCCGAACACGGCGCCCAGGATACCCAGCACCGCGACAGCAGCGATAATATTTGTCATGACGAGTGCCTCCTTACCAGACCTTCAGGCCGGAGAAGCCCATGAATGCCAGGGCCATCAGACCTGCGGTGACCAGGGCGATGGGGAAGCCCTCAAACGCCTTGGGATAGTCAGCGAACACCAGGCGCTCCCGGATGCTGGCGAACAGCACGATGGCCAGCAGGAAGCCCAGACCGCCGGTAACGCCGTAGACCACGGACTCAATGAAGTTGTAGTTGTTCTGGATGTTCAGCAGAGCGACGCCCAGAACGGCGCAGTTGGTGGTGATCAGGGGCAGATAGATGCCCAGAGCGGTGTACAGGGAGGGCATGGCCTTCTGCAGGAACATCTCGATGAACTGCACCAGAGAGGCGATGACCAGGATGAAGGCCACGGTCTGCATGTAGCTCAGATCCAGGGGGACCAGGATGAACTTGTTCACCAGCCAGGTGATGGCGGAGGCCAGACCCATGACGAAGGTCACGGCGATGCCCATGCCGGAGGCGGTATCCACCTTCTTGGAGACGCCCAGGAAGGGGCAGATGCCCAGGAACTGGGAGAAGATGAAGTTATTGGACAGGATGGCTCCCAGCGTGATAGAGAGAAGCGTATAGATCTCTTGCATTACTTGCTCTCCTCCTTATTCTTGGATTTGCTCAGCGCCCACTGCATGGCGGCGATGAGGCAGCCCAGCACCAGGAAGCCGCCCACAGGAAGGGTCAGCATACCGATGGGGAACTGTTCGGGAATGAGGCGGATACCGTCGCCGTTGTTCAGCAGGCCGCCGCCGAAGGTGCCGGCGCCCAGCAGCTCACGGATGACGCACATAATGATCAGGACCACAGTGTAGCCGATGCCCTGGCAGATGCCGTCCACGGCGGAGGCCAGAACGCCGTTCTTGTAGGAGAACGCCTCGGCACGGCCCAGAATGATGCAGTTCACCACGATCAGGGGGATGAACACGCCCAGGGACTCGGACAGTGCGGGGACGAAGGCCTTCAGCAGCAGGTCCACGCAGGTGACGAAGCCGGCGATGACCACGATGAACATGGCGATACGGATCTTATCGGGAACGACTTTCCGCATGGCGGAAATAACGATGTTGGAGGCGGTCAGGATGACCAGAACGCTGAGGCCCATGCCCAGGCCGTTGAAGAAGGAGGTCGTGATTGCCATGGTGGAGCACATGCCCAGCACCTGCACCAGCACGGGGTTGTTGGTGATCAGACCTTCCTTAAACTGTTTTCCAAAGTTCATGATTCAGTATCCCCCTTTCTCAGCCGATGGCGCCGGCAGCGGCGATGGCGCCGTTGACACCGGTGGTGACGCCGCGGCTGGATACAGTGGCGCCGGAGATGGCGTCCACATTGGAGCCCACGGACAGGGTCCCGTCAGCGGCGCTCTTGCCGATAAACTGGTCCAGAACGCCGGTGCCGCTGGGCAGAGGATTGTTCTTCATGACCTTGGAGCCGATGCCGGAGGTCTCAGCATTGGAGACGATGGACACGCCGGTGACGGCGCCCTCGGCGTCAACGCCCACCACCATCTCGATGTTGCCCTGGGAGCCGGAGGCAATGATCTTCACGGCATAGCCGGCGGTCTCGCCGCCGTCCTTCACCTCGTAGACATTCTCCAGCGTGGCGCCGGCGGCGGAAGCGGCGGAGGTCATGGCGTCGGTGAGCTCCAGCTCGGGGAACTCAGGGGCGGCCACATCCGGGAACACCGCGGACAGGGCCTTCTCGGTGGCGATACGGTTGGCCTCGGCGATGGGGCCTCTGGTCACGTTGTCGACAGCGCCCAGTGCCGCGGCCACGATGACGCAGGTAACGCACAGGGTCACGGCCAGTTTGATGAGGTACTTGGGGTCCATATTGACCTTTTCCTTGGTCTTGACTTCGCTACTCATTTCGCAGCCGCCTCCTTCTTAGCAGATTTTACGGTGCCGAAGCGGACGGGCTTGGTGTACTTGTCGATCAGGGGCACAAACAGGTTCATGACCATGATGGAGTAGCAGACGCCCTCGTTATAGGAACCGAAATAGCGGATGAACACGGTGAACAGGCCGCAGCCGATGCCGTAGATCAGCTGGCCCTTCTTGGTGACGGGAGAGGTGGCGTAGTCGGTAGCCATGAAGATGGCTCCCAGCATCAGGCCGCCGCCGAACACGCTGTACAGCATGAACTGCAGGTTGTCAGCGCCGCCCTTGGGGAACAGCAGGGACAGGACCGCCACGGTGCCGATGTAAGCGGCGGGGATGTGCCAGGAGATGACCTTCCGGTACAGCAGCCAGACGCCGCCGGCGATGAGCATCAGCGCGGAGACCTCGCCCAGAGAGCCGCCGGTCTTGCCCAGGAACATATCCAGAACGGAGTACTTCTCCGCCAGGGCGGCCAGATCGCCGGTCTTCAGATAGGACATGGGGGTGGCGCCGGTCATGGTGTCGGCCACGAGGCCCATCAGGGGCGCCTTGCCGGCAGCGGGGTCCAGCCAGGTGGTCATGTAGCCCGCATAGCTGGCCAGCAGGCAGGCACGGCCCACCAGAGCGGGGTTCAGGAAGTTCTTGCCGATGCCGCCGAACAGCTGCTTCACCAGAACGATGGAGAAGAACGCACCGATGACGATGACCCAGTAGGGGGTGGTCACGGGGCAGACAAAAGCCAGCAGCATGCCGGTGACCACGGCGCTGAGGTCGCCGATGGACTGAGGCTTCTTCAGCAGCGTACGGTACAGCCACTCCCAGAACACGCAGGCCGCCGCGGACACGGCGGTGAGGGTCAGGGCTTTCAGGCCGAACTGCCAGGTCGCGTAGGCCAAAGCCGGCAGCATGGCGATGATGACATCCAGCATGATGGACCGGGTGTTCTCCGCGGAACGGATGTGGGGAGAAGAAGTCGCAATCAGCTTGAGATTCTTGTAATCGGTCATTGTTTACGCCTCCTTCTTCTCTTGTGCGGCCTTTTTGGCCTCAGCGGCAGCCTTGTCGGCGGCTGCCTTGTTCTTCACCAGCTGCTTGCCGGTCTTGAACATATGGGTCAGGTGCATGCGGGCAGGGCAGATGTACGCGCAGGCGCCGCACTCCATGCAGTCCATGATATGGGCCTCGTTCAGCTCATCCACCATGCCCTTGGAGGCGTACTGGTACATGAACAGGGGCTCCAGGTGCATGGGGCAGGCCTCCACGCACTTGCCGCAGCGGATGCACTGGGGATTCTCAACGGTCTGCTCCTCCTTCTCGCAGAAGGCCAGCATGGCGCCGGTGCCCTTGCCCACGGGAACATCCGTGGTGTACTGGGCCATACCCATCATCGGGCCGCCCATGATGAGCTTGTAGGTGCCTTCCTTCAGGCCGCCGCAGGCGTCGAACAGGTTGGACACGGGGGTGCCGATGGGGCACTCCAGGTTCTTGGGCTCGATGACGCCGGAACCGGAGACGGTGACGATCTTCCGCACCACGGGCATGCCCTGGGTGATGGCCCGGAAGATGGCGCAGGTGGTATTGATGTTGAACACGGCGCAGCCGATGTTGGAGGGCAGTCCTCCGGGAGGCACCTGCTTGCCGGTGATGGCCTGGCAGAGCTGTTTCTCACCGCCCTGGGGGTAACGGCAGTGCAGGGGCTCCACCACAACGGGGGCGTGCTTCTCGGCAATGACCTTGTTCATGGCGTCGATACCGTTCTGCTTGTTGTCCTCCACGCCGATGATGACCTTGTCCACGCCGAACATCTTGGCCAGATAGGTGGCGCCGCCGATGATCTCCTCGGGACGCTCCAGCATGGTCCGGTGGTCACCGGTGATGTAGGGTTCGCACTCGGCGCCGTTGATGATGACGGTGTCCACCTTGCCGATGCCGCCGGAGATCTTCACGTGGGTGGGGAAGGTAGCGCCGCCCATGCCGACGATGCCGGCGTTCTTGACGGCTTCCACCATCTCGTCCACCGTCAGGCTGTCGGGATTCTCAGGGGCCTTGACCTCCTCGCTGAGCTCATCCTTGCCATCGTTCTCGATGACCACAGCCATCATGTTGCCGCCCATGTTGTAGGGCCGGGGCTCCACCGCGATCACCTTGCCGGAGACGCTGGCGTGGATGGGGGCTCCCAAACCGTGGAACTCGCCGATCTTCTGGCCCACTTTTACGTAGTCGCCCACCTTGACGAGGGGGGTGCACGGTGCGCCAAAGTGCATCGACATGGGAATGACCACCTTCGCAGGGGGTGCCAGTTGCTCGATGGCCTTTTCATTGGTCGCGGCTTTCATGTCATTGGGATGAACGCCGCCAAAGAAAGCTTGTGCCATAGTCTTCACCTCATTTTTTCTGCTGGATAGCACACGGCTATCACATACTGCGTTTTATTTTACACCAGCCGTCATAAAATGTCCAGACTGTGAACTCCACAAATCCGCAAAATTCGTTTCTTTTTTGACAAGTATTTTACTGTTCTGGATAAATTGCCCAGCGGCACTCCCCACCGGACCGGCTCTGCCGCATCTTGCCTTTTCCCCTCAGCTGTGATAAACTATGCAGTAATCGCAGCGGAAGCCCTCCGGCAGGACGGGCAGATATGGAGGTCTTTGGATGGCAGAGTATATCGACCGCAGGCAAGTCAAACGGGAGGCGCGGGAACTTCTGCGGGACGCGCAGGTCCCTCCCAGAAAGTTCTTCACCCTGTATCTGGCCCTGGTGTGGCTGATGAATCTGGCCAGCTACTTCGCCAACAACAGCGGCGGCGGGATTCCTGCCCTGTCCAATCCCCTGGGGCTGTTCGTCTGGATCTTGGTGTCTCTGCTGGCTCTGATCCTGGAGGCCGGCTGCTGGCTCTACTGCGCCGCCATCCGCCGGGGCGAGCGCACGGAATACCTGACGCTGTTCGACGGCTTTTCCTTCGCCGGCAGGCTCATCCTGCTGTATCTGGCGAAGATGATGTTCGTCTTCCTGTGGTCCCTCCCCTCCGGCATGATCTTCAGCGTCCTGCTGATGATGTATGAGCAGGAGATCTTCCTGTTCTCCCCGCTGATGATCCTGCTGTTCATCCCGCCGGTGGTGGCACTGTATCGCTACCGCTTCGCCATCCTGAATCTCTGCGAAGACCCCAACCTGGGGGTGATGGAGACGCTGAACATGAGCAAGCGCCAGACCTTCGGCTACAAGGGTCAGCTGTTCTCCCTGGATCTGAGCTTCCTGGGCTGGATGGTCCTCTCCTCTCTTCCGTCCATCTATCTTTACGCGGCGGAGTACCTGTCCATGTTGGATATTTTTCTGCCGGAGCTGCCTCTGGGGCTCTCCCCTCCGCTTCAGGTGATCGTCCCCATCATCGTGGGCGCCCTCTATCTCCCCCTGTACCAGACTTCGGAGCTGGCCTATTTCGAGACCGCCAAGCGCACCTCCGGCATGGATTCCCGGAGCCGTCTTGAGGACCACGGTCCCGACGATCTGGGCGGATATTTCTGATCCCGCTTCCGACCGACAAAAAAGCCGGGCTGTCATGAATCCATGACAGCCCGGTCTTTCTGTTCCTTTCCGTGCAGACTCTTACAGATTGGGGAACTGGCGGCGGGCCTGGGTATTCTGCCGCAGGGCCAGGGCCAGCAGCGTGGAGGCCGCGATGCCGAAGGCCGCCTGCACCAGATTGCCGGGAATGCCCGCCGCACCGCAGGCCGCCAGGCACACCATGAAGCTGCCCTCTCCCGCGGCGGCAGCCAGCACCGTCTCAAATAGCCAGTAGCCCACGATCATGACGGCCTCCGCCGCCACGGCGCACACCACCATGCTCCACGTCTTCTTACCCAGCGCCCGGTACACCAGCGCCGCCAGCAGGGCCATGACGGCCTTGATGACCAGCGTGGCCGGCACATAGATGGCGTAGCCGGACAGCAGGTCCGCCAGAGCGGGTCCAATGCCGCCGGCCACGGCGCCGTACACCGGCCCCAGCAGATAGGCCCCCAGGATCACCACTGTGTCCCCCAGGTTCACATAGCCGCCGCTGGGGGTGGGGATCTGTAAGATCCGCGTGGCCACATAGCCCAGCGCCGCGAACAAAGCCGTCATCACCATGGCCCGGAAGCCGGTCATGGCCGCCGTATTTTCCCGTCTGATTACTTTTTCCATATCATTCTCTCCTCTCAGGTTCGTCTGACGTGATTTTGATGTTGTGATTCTAGCGAGGATATGGTATGATTGGAATATCCAAATTTCGATTTTTTCATAAGGTCAGATGGGAGGTATCCGCCATGCTGACATATCCCATGGAGGAGCGGGGAGACCTGCCGCTCTATGAATATCTGTACCGCCGCATCCGGGGGGACATCCTCTCCGGCGCCCTGACGGCGGGGACCCGGCTGCCCAGCAAGCGCTCTCTGGCGGAGCATCTGCGGGTGTCGGTCATCACCGTGGAGAACGCCTACGCCCAGCTGGCGGCGGAGGGCTATCTCCTGGCGAAGCCCAAGCAGGGCTTTTTCGTGGCCCAGGTGGAACAGGCACCGCCAGCCCGGGAGCCTGCTCCCATCCCCCGGCTGGCCCCGCCGCCGGAGCGGACGTGGCAACTGGATCTGAAAACCAACCGGGTGGACGCCTCCCGGTTTCCCTTCGCCGCCTGGTCCCGGCTCACCCGGCAGGTGTTGAGTCAGGAGGGCACCGCCCTGCTGGCCCCCATCCCTCATCAGGGGCTGCTGGCCCTGCGGGAGGCCATCTCCCAGGACCTGCGGGACTACCGGGGCCTCAGCGCCTCCCCGGAGCAGATCGTGGTGGGCGCAGGCGCGGAGTTCCTGTATCTGCTGCTGGCCCAGCTCATGAGCCAGGTGGACGTCTTCGCCGTGGAGGACCCGGGCTATCCCAAGATCAGCCAGGTCTACCGGGCCAGCGGCGTTCGGTGCGTGCCGGTGCCGCTGGACGATCAGGGCCTGGACCTTGACGCCCTGCGGCGGAGCCGGGCCACCGTGGCCCACATCTCCCCCTCTCACCACTACCCCACCGGACTGGTGATGCCCATTTCCCGGCGGCAGGGACTGCTGCGGTGGGCGGCGGAGACCGGCGGCGTCATCATCGAGGACGACTACGACAGCGAGTTCCGCTTTACAGGCCGTCCCATCCCGCCCCTGCAAAGCATCGACCGGGACGGCCGGGTCATCTACATGAACACCTTCTCCCAGACCATCGCCCCCTCCATGCGCGTGGGCTTTCTGGTGCTGCCGCCCCAGCTGCTGGACCGCTGGCGGCGTACCATGGGCTTTTACGCCTGCACCGTCCCCGCCACGGAGCAGGCGGTGCTGGCCCGGTTCCTGTCCTCCGGGCAGTACGAGCAGCACCTGTCCCGGATGCGCAACGAGTACCGCCAGCGCCGTGCCGCTGTACTGGACGCCTTCCGGCAGAGTCCCTTCGCCCATCGGGTCACCATCACGGAGCACGGCGCGGGACTGCACTTCCTGCTGAAGCTGGACACCCTGGCCACGGATCAGGCCCTCCAGCGCCGGGCGGAGGAGCTGGGCATCCGGGTGGGCTTCCTGTCGGAGTACGCCGCCGTGCCGGACCCGGCCTTCGACCACACGCTGGTCATCAACTACGCCGGTCTGGAGCCGGAGCGCCTGCCCCAGGCCATGGAGCTGCTGGACCAGCTGTTTCGGGAGTGACTGGAAAACAGGAAAAGACCCGTGGGAGGAAGTTCCTCCCACGGGTCTTTTGTCACGATCCGCTCAGCGCTCGAAGATGCGCTGGAACGCCGCCCGCAGACGGCAGGGCCAGCACAGCACCACGGCCAGCGCCGCGCCGATGCCCGCCTGCAGGATCTGGAAGGGCAGCTTCAGCACGGCGTACTCCGGCGTGCTGTAGATGAACGCCCGGCCCAGGGAATAGCCCACCACGTTGATGAGGGCACCCACGGCCACGCCCACGATGGCGGCGGTCAGCTTCTTCTCCTCGGAGGCCCGCCGGACGCACCAGGAGATGAACACCGCCTGGATGCCGTGGGTCACCAGAGACACGAACATGGGCGCGGGATAGAACAGGAAGTCGCCCAGGAACGCGCCCACGCCGCCCACGATGAAGGCCCCCAGTGGGTCCAGCAGGATGGCCGCCGCGGCGATGACGATGTCGTTGAGGTAGAAGTGTCCGCCGGGCACCGGGACGCCGAAGGAGCTGAGGGCCACGTTCATGGCCATCAGCAGGGCCGTCACGGTGAGCCACTTGACGGGCGCCCGCTTGCGCAGATCAGTTGCTTGATTCATTGGTAAAACCCCTCTCGCTTTGATTGTTCCATCTTATCCGCGAAGTGGTTTTATTGAAATATCCAGAATTTGAAATTTTTATAAGGTCAATTCCCGGTCAACGGATACTCCGTGCCGTCGATGACGATGGCGGTAACGTCCGAGATGTCCACAGGCCGGTCGAACCGGTTCATGGTCGTGATAGTCTCAATGAGGATGGTGATATCCTGCGGATCCCGCTCCTGCGAATATCCGCCGCTTCCCCGGCGCATGGGGAACTCCGTCAGGGAGCCGTCCCGGTGCCTGAGCCGGGCGTTCCAGCCGCTTTCCGGCAGCAGGCTGAAGGCCAGATTCTCCCCCTCCAGCTCCCGGGCCGTAAAGGTCATCTCCCAGGACAGCGGAGAGAGGCGGATATCCGTCAAAGTCAGCACTGGTCCGAACAGCTCCGACGCTCCCGTCCAGCGCAGGGACAAATCCTCGTAGGACAGTTCCCAGGACTGTTCCCACTTCCCCGCCACCTCGGCGTCGAAGTCCGGCGCCAGATAGAGCGTCGTCATCCGGTCGCCGTGGGCGCCGTCGTAGGTCACCACCCGGCTGCCGTCCTCCCTCCGGCTGATGGTGAAGCCGTTGGAGACGATGACCTCTGTCTGGGGCGGCAGGGCCGCCGTGTCGCTGTCCGAGACGTCCCAGCGCATGGTCCCGTCCGGGGCAATGATGGTGGTGTATGGCTTCCCCTCCTCGCCCGCCAGCTGGAGGATTTCATCGTCCGCGTACTGATGGTCATGTCCATAGTTCTCAACGGTGACGGTGGCGGTGTTGCCGTCCAGCAATTCCAGATCAGAGCCCCACACCGTCAGCAGATAGGTGATGGAACTGCCGGTCCGCTCCAGAACGGTCCATTGATAGCTGTAACTGCCGGAGTTTCCGAAGTCGACGTCCATGTTCTGGAACTCCAGATAGTCATGGACCGGCACCTCCTCCGGGAAGTCGAACCGCAGCTTGACATACAGGCAGGACGGGTCCCCCAGCGTCTGTAAGACCGTCATGCGGACGTCCTGCTCCTCCGCCGTCCGCTCCACCTTCTGCACCGCCGGACGGAGGTTTTTTGCCTGCTCCTGCCGGATGCCCAGGGAGTCCGCCACCTGCCGGTCCAGCTCCGGCGGCTCCTCCGGGGGTTCCTCCGGCTCCTTCTTCACCGGTTCAGGAGCGGGTTCCGGTTCCGGCTGGACGACCTCCTCCACGAGCGCGGTCTCCGGCTCCGTGGCGGGCTCCGCCGCCGTGCGGATACCCAGGGCGGCGGTGATACGGCCGCCGGTGGCGGTGTCCACCGCCGCCAGAGCGGTGGCGGACAGCAGGCACAGCGCCGCAGCGATGAGGGTACAGCGCAGAAAGAATTTTCCGCGGCGGTATTTTTCCGGCGGTTCCTGTCCGGCCACGGCCGCCAGGGTCCGGGCCTTGACAGCCTCCGGGTCGAACTGCGGCTGGGCGTCCAGCAGCGCGTCCAGTTCCTCGTCTGTTGGGATCCATTTCTCAGTCACAGCAAACACCCCTCTCCGTCAAGATCTTTTTCAGCTTCTCCCGTCCCCGCTTCAGGCGGCTCCGCAGCGTGGCGGGATTCTGCCCTGTGACGGCGGCGATCTCTCCCACCGTCTGGTCCAAAAAATAGAACCGGAAGAACAGCTCCTGATCCGCTGGGTCCAGACGACGGATGGCCGCCCGCAGCTCCCCGGCCTGCTCGCCGTCCTCCGCCCGGCGCTCCGGACCGGGCGTGCTGTCCGTCAGCTCCAGGTCCTCCGGCATCTCCTCCACAGGCCGGAACTGCCGCAGCTTCTGTCGGGCGGCGTTCCGGGCGATGGCCGCCAGATAGGGCTTCACGTCTCCCTCCAGACGGCTCCGGCTGTTCCAGAGACTGATGAACACGTCGGAGAGGACCTCCTCCATGTCCTCCAGCGGCAGCGTCCGGTTCAGAAAGACCGCGATGATCTTGGCGGCATAGGCGCTGTAGCGGTCCATGATCTCCTCCAGCGCCTGGATGTCTCCCAGCCGCAGCCGTTTGGCCAGCACGTCCTCCATAGGCCCCCTCCTTTCTTTTTGACGTCTGTCACTTTCCTATATGCGTCCCGCCGGAAAACCGTTGCGTCTTTTCCCGAAAAAATAGATCCCGCACCAAGCCGTCCCGGAAAACGGCCCCGTGCGGGATCCACTGGATTCGTCTCTTATTTGCGCTGCTTCCGCCGCTTCATGATGGCCTCATAGTCCCGCAGGGAAGCCAGAGCCTCGCCGGACATAGGGAACAAGACGATCATGTTAAAAATGGTCATCAGGGCGATACCCACGTCTCCCAGGTCCCACACGAAGGTGTAGGCCGCCAGGCACCCGATGAACAGCATGACCAGGGCCAGCACCTTGTAGGCGGTCTGGGAGGCCCAGTTGTCGCCGCAGAGATAGGCCACGTTGGAGCGGGCGTAGAACAGCACGCCGATGAAGGTGGAGAAGCTGAACAGCAGCAGCGTCAGGGCGATGAACACTACGCCGAAGCGCCCCAGATGATACTCCATGGCGGCCTGCAGCAGGTCCATGCCTGCCCGGCCGTCCACGCTCTCCGCCGGAGCCAGAAGCATGATCATGGCGGAGCAGCTGCAGATGACGATGGTGTCCAGGAACACGCCGAAGGCCTGGAGCAGACCCTCCTTGGCGGGATGGTCGATGTCCGCCGCGGCGGCGGCACAGGGGGCGGATCCGCTGCCCGCCTCGTTGGAGAACAGTCCACGCTTCACGCCGTTCATGATGACGGCGCCGAAGCCGCCCGCCGCCGCCTGCCGCAGGCCGAAGGCCTCGGCGAAGATGCGCTGGAACACAGAGGGCAGCAAAGACACGTTTTTGACGATGATGAACAGGGTGATAAAGAAGTAGCAGCCCGCCATGATGGGCACCACCACGTCCAGCACCTTGACGGTGGCGTTCTTCCGCAGCACAATGACGGCGGACACCGCCGCCAGGGCAATGGCCGTGTACAGCGGCGGGATATGAAAGGCGTTGTACATGGAGGAGGACACGGAGTTGCCGATGACCTGGCTGATGCCGCACCAGCAGATCAGTCCGGAGATGGCGAACAGCACGGCAGTGAAGGACCACCGGCGGGTCTTCTTCCCGAAATGGCGGGTCATGAAGCTGTGGATGAAATAGGCGGGGCCGCCCCGGTATCCGCCGTACAGCGGGTCCTTCTGCTTGTAGAGCTGGGCCAGGGTGGCCTCAACGAAGGCGGTGGCGGAGCCCACCAGCGCCGTCACCCACATCCAGAACACGGCGCCGGCGCCGCCGGCGGAGACGGCGGCCACCACGCCCACCAGATTGCCCATGCCCACCCGGGTGGCGGTGGACACGATGAGGGCCTGAAAGCCGGAGATGCCCTCCCGCTTGGCGTTGCTCTCCGTCTCCAGGGTCACCCGGATCATCTCCGGAAACAGCCGCACCGGCAGGAACCGGGTGCGGAGCGTAAAAAAGATGCCCGCCGGCACCAGGATCAGCACCAGAAGGGACAGTCCCAGGGAACCGCCTCCCGGCAGGGGAATTGTGATGAGATCGCCCCACATGAAGTCATAGATCGTGTACAGCAGTTTCATGTCTTCTCTCCCGAATCTCTTTTTGTCTTTATAGTGCTAAAATTTTATTTCTTTTATTGTACACGAGAAATGGACGCTTGTAAATGGTCTTGTCCAAAAAGAGCCAGCTTGTCGAAAAAGTCTTTTCGACAAGCTGCCGCAAGTTTTTTGGGTTTATCGACAGACTCAGCGTACTCTTTTCTCTTTTCAGAAAAGAGTACGCCGCTGGAGTGCCCTTCAGAGCTTCCTTTACAGATACCGCCCCAGCAGTCCCAGGATCAGCAGATGCACCGGGTAGAATGCGTAGCAGGCGTACTGGACGGCCTTGCTGTGAGGCCCCTGCCGTCCCCGGTAGAGCCAGATAAACAGCAACGCCAGCACCGCCGTCCCCTGCTGAACGATCATGAAGGTATGCCCCAGCACGGTCACCGGTACCATCATGCCGCCCAGAAGCTCTACATTGACCCAGTAAAGTCCCAGAGCCTGCCCCAGCATCTGCCACCATTTCCGTCCCCGGAACAGGTAGAACACCAGCACCATCAGGACGCCGCAGCCGAAGTAGTCCGCCATGGTGAGTATACTCAGCACGTAGCCTGCTCCGGCGGTCAGCAGGAACACCGCCGCCGTCAGCCACCATTTGCCCCGCCGCCGTGTCTTCTCAATCGCGGCCATGCACAGCAGGGACAGCAGCAGCGTCCACATCACGTTCTGATGCACGGGATAGATCAGCTGCCCACTGTACATCAGATTGAATGGGAGCTCCGAGATGACGGCAAAGGCCAGCATCCGCAGCAGGTATTTTTTCAGGTCATGGGTGTGGTAAAAGCCCTCCACCAGCAGAAAGGCAAAGATGGGATAGGTCAGCCTTCCCACCCAGGTCAGCCAGTCGTATGGATACAGCACCGTGGCCCACAGGTGGTCACACAGCATGAAGGCCATGGCCAGCAGATGCAGCGTCAGTGCGCTGATGCCGCGAAATTCCCGTCTCTGTTCCATTACGTTCTTCTCCTTTCGGTCTTTCTGTTCCGCCGCATCAGTAAACCATAAAAGGCCGGGAGAAGTCATTACAGTTTGGTATCAATTTTGTCTTCTAAACGAAAAAAGAGGACCTCTGGTATCCCGGAGGCCCTCAGGCTGTCGAAAAAGTCGAGCATAGCTGGGCTTTTTCGCATTTATATGGTAAAATAAGCATGGGTGATGAAAGATGCTTGAACGAGGGAAGCTGGATCGTGGAAT
>NZ_JBQHUP010000022.1:0-41575 GCF_052065175.1 Dysosmobacter sp. HCP28S3_G4
GGTGGAAATGGAATGACTCTGCCCATTTCCTATTTTCGATTCTATTTTCCCGAATATGTGCTGAAAACCCGGTTGCCGCCTAATTGCGCAACCGGGTTTTTCGACAGCCTGAGGCGGGAGCATCGTTAACGATGCTTCCGCCTCAAATTCCACACAAATTCCTAACGGATTCCACGGAGATTCCATCCGGACGCGCGATCCTTACATACTGCCGGTTGGCAGAATCTCTGGAAAGCGAGTGGATCATATGAACAGAACCATCAAAAAGGCGGCGGTCGCCGCCGCAGTGCTGGCCGCGGCACTGTCCGTGTGTGCGGTGTCGCCCCTGCCATCACCCGGGAGATCCTGAAGCGCCACGGCGCCCGGTTCGGCGTGGAGAGCTAGCCGGGGCAGGGCAGCCTGTTCTGGTTCACGCTGGAGACGCGGCCCGACGAAACATGAGCGGGGAAGACCCGCCGGAACAGCTTTTCACACCGGCTTCGCAGGGACGCGGAGCCAGTGCTTTTCGTCTCACGGTTCCTGTGCGCACCGGCCCCCGGCCGCATCCCGCTTCCAGTGTCCGCCGGGGGGGCGGGGGACGCCGCCGAAGGCGGGAACGCCCATCCGATAAAAACCGGATGATGGTTCCGTATTTTGCTGATTTTCTGGAGAATTCAAGGAATAAAATGCAGAAAAAGTGAATACTATACCTTTTTGAAACAGTTGTAATTTTTTTGTTACTTTTCGATTCTAATTTCCAAATAGAGGAAGTCTGATTTTGCAAAATTGGAGAGAAAGTGGGAGACATAACACTGCTTTTCGCCTTAAAACTTGACAGAAGTGGGTGATTGGTGTATACTATGCCCAGTTTCCCAAGCGGTAACAAAAGTAACAATTTGTTTTCTTCTCCGGCTGAGCACCGCCACTGGCATTCCGTCCGGCGGTCCGGGCGCGGATCCCGGGCCGGAGACAAACTGGAAAACGCTTAGGAGGTAATCATTTGAAACACGCATTTTCCGTGGAGACGCTGCACCGGTTCTGGAGCAGACTGTCCTCGGTGCTGCTGGTGGCGGCCGCCGTCACCTGCGCCGGACTGTTCTCCACCAATCAGGCCAGCGCCCTGTATATCCTCACCGGCAGCACCGATTCCGCCATTGTGCTGGACGGCGCGGCGAAGGAGGAGACGCTGAAGGATTTCTCCTCGCAGTTCCTCTATTTGGGCACCGGCACCGGGGGCTTCCAGGTCACGCTGAAAAAGGATACCCCCGTCACCATCCGCTGGAACGGCGGCACCGTCTCCGGACTGTCCCGGAGAGAGACCATCTCCGCGCTGCTGGGCCGTCTCCAGGTGGAGCCCGGTCCGTTGGACATGGTGCTGGTGGACCTGTCCGACAGCGGCGTGGAGGTGACGGTGGACTCCGAACTCACCTACTATGACCGCTCCAGCGAGGCCGTGGCCTATGAGACGGAGCGCATCCCCACCCCCAGCCTGCCCGAGGGCACCGAGGTGGTGGAGCATGAGGGCCGCAACGGCATCCGTACCGCCGTCTATGAGGTGGTGTACTCCGGCGGCGAGCTGGTGTCCCGGCAGCTGGTGGGCGAGGAGAGTTCCACCGCCGTTACGGAGCGCATCCTGGTGGGCACCGGCAAGCCTGAGACAGCTGACAGCGGCGACGGCTTTGACCGCATCGCCGGCGTCAGCAAAAACGGCGACGGCAGCGGCGTGCTGACCTTTGAGTCCGGCGCCACACTGAAATTCACCGGCGTCAGATCCATGACCGCCACCGCCTACACCTCCGGCTACGACGGAGTGGGCTACCGCACCGCCTCCGGCACCGCCGTCAGGGTGGGCACCGTGGCCGTGGATAAGAGCGTCATTCCTCTGGGCACCCGGCTGTATATCGTCTCCGATGACGGCAAGGTGGTCTACGGCCTGGCCGTGGCGGAGGACACCGGCGTCCGGGGCAACAAGGTGGACCTGTACTACGACACCTACGAGCAGTGCATCAGCTTCGGCCGCCGGAGCTGCACCGTGTATATCCTGGAGTGACCGCGCCCAAACACAGCGACCGCCCCTTCCCGAAAGACCGGGAGGGGGCGGTTTTCCTTGTCTGCGCAAAGAAGAAGGCCGTCCCAAAATGGGAGGGCCTTCTGCGGACCGGCGGGGGAGAGCCGGGGCGGAGTCCCCCGGTTCACAGGAACAGCAGCAATACGCCAATGACCAGCGCGGCTCCGCCGCCCAGCCGGTTCAGTCCCAGCGCCAGATCGGATGGCTCGGCGTTCTTGAACCGCCAGCCATGGCTGAGATACCAGACGGTGCGCGGAGAGATCAGGAGGAACAGCCCCACAGGGATCAGCAGCAGCCCCACAGGGGCGTTCCTGCCGCCGGACTGCCGGGGCGGCTCGTAGGACAGGGCGTTTAACAGATCCCAGCCGTCGGCGTAACGGTCCGTGTCATAGTCGCCGCTCCAGCCGCCGGCGCCGCCGTTCTGCTCATACTTCCACCAATACGCAGCGCCGTTGGGATAGGTGATGGTGACTTCGCTGCCGGAGAATGCATAGCGGTATACATCGTCTCCGCGGGTGATGGTCTGGGTCTGGGTGTCCACGGTGAAGCCGTTGTACTCGTAGACCGTCAGGTCCGCCTGCTTTCGACCGCAGCCGGTGACGAGCAGGCACAGCAGCAGGAGCAGGGGGATGGAGCGTTTCATGGCGGAAACCTCGCTTTCATATTTCCCTGATCATATCATGGAAAGCAGAGGAAAATCATCACAATTTGATAACAAAACTCCCCGGAGCAGCGCTCCGGGGAGTGGAAGAAACAGCGGTGGAAACCGGGCGTCTTACTCGGCCTTGGGACCGGCGGCGACGACCTCGGCGCTCATGTGGGTGTACTTCTTGAAGTTCTCCACAAAGCTCTTGGCCAGCTTCTGGCAGCTTGCCTTGTAGGCGGCCTTGTCCTCCCAGGTGTTCTCGGGGATCAGCAGCTCGGAGGGCACGCCCTCGATGGCGGTGGGCACCTGGACGCCGAAGGTGGGATCGGTGACGAACTCGCCCTTCTCGATGGCGCCGGTGAGGGCGGCGGTGACCATGGCGCGGGTGTAGCTCAGCTTCATGCGCTTGCCGGTGCCGTTCCAGCCGGTGTTCACCAGGTACACGTTGGCGCCGGACTTCTCCACCTTCTCAGCCAGCATGGCGGCGTAGACGGAGGGATCCAGGGGCAGGAAGGGCTCGCCGAAGCAGGTGGAGAAGGTGGGCACGGGCTCGGTGATGCCGATCTCGGTGCCGGCCACCTTGCTGGTGAAGCCGGAGACGAAGTAATACATGGCCTGGTTCTTGTCCAGCTTGGAGATGGGAGGCAGCACGCCGTAGGCGTCGGCGGTCAGGAAGATGACGGTCTTGGGCACGCTGGGGCTCATGCCGGACAGCTCGGCGTTGGGGATGTACTCCACGGGATAGCCCACGCGGGAGTTGACGGCCAGGGAGTCGTCATAGAAGTCGAACTCGCGGGTCTCGTCGTCCATGACCACGTTCTCAACCAGGGCGCCGAACTTGATGGCGTTGTAGATCTCGGGCTCGCCCTCGGGGCTCAGGTTGATGCACTTGGCATAGCAGCCGCCCTCGAAGTTGAACACGGAGTCGTCGGCCCAGCCGTGCTCGTCATCGCCGATAAGCATGCGGTTGGGATCGGCGGACAGGGTGGTCTTGCCGGTGCCGGACAGGCCGAAGAACACGGCGGAGTCGCCGTCCTTGCCGATGTTGGCGGAGCAGTGCATGGGGAACACGCCCATCTTGGGCAGGACGTAGTTCATGACGGAGAAGACGGACTTCTTGATCTCACCGGCGTACTGGGTGCCGCAGATGACCACCAGCTTGGCCTCGTAGTCCACCAGAATGGCGGCCTCGGAACGGGTGCCGTCGATCTCGGGGACGCACTTGAAGCCGGGGGCGGCGATGATGGTGTAGTCAGCCTTGAAGTCCTTCAGCTGGTCCGCGGTGGGGCGGCGCAGCAGCTGGTGGATGAACATGTTCTGGGAGGCCAGCTCATTGACGATGCGGAACGCCTGGGTGTACTTGGGATCGGCGCCGGCAAAGCCGTCGAAAATGAAGATCTCCTTGTTCTGCAGGTAGGCGATGACCTTGCTGTAGATGGCGTCGAACTTGGCCTTCTCAATGGGGCGGTTCACCTTGCCCCAGGCGATCTCGTCGTGGACGGCGGGGGTGTCGACGATGAACTTGTCGTTGGCGCTGCGGCCGGTGTACTTGCCGGTCTTCACCACCAGCGCGCCGGTGTTGGAGAGCTTGCCCTCGCCGCGGCGCAGAGCGTGCTCAGTCAACTGCGCGGGAGTCAGATTGCGGTAGACGGCGGCAGCGTTGATGATTCCCAGAGATTCCAGACCATAGGTTTCCATGATGAATTCCTCCTATTAAATCATTACGATGGCGTGTGCCATCTGGTTTGACCTCGGAACGTCCTATAGTATACAGGATTGGAAACGAAAATGCAAGAACAAAGAGAAAAACTGCGTAAACGATTTCTTGCGACGTTTGACAACCTTTGAAAAAATTATGCAAGACGGAAAAAAGAAATTTACACCCGGCGGATTTCGCGGTATGATATCGCAGGGAAGGGAAAGTGAAAAAAGACCCCTTTCCGGCGGCCGTCCGGACCGGAAACGGGGGAGGGCGGCCTGCCGCAGGGAAAACTGAATGATGAAAGAGGGGACAAAAAATGCTGCAAAAAGAACTGCTGTACGCGGCGCTGGGCACGGGCTTTACCTGCCTTGCCACGGTGTTGGGCGCGGCCATGGTATTTTTCTTCCGGAAGGACATCAGCCGGAACACCCAGCGGGTGTTTCTGGGCTTTGCCGCCGGGGTGATGATCGCGGCGTCGGTGTGGTCGCTGCTGCTGCCGGCTATGGAGATGGCGGAGAACAGCGGCGGCTCCGTGGTGCTGCCGGTGGGCGGCGGATTTCTGCTGGGCGGGGTATTTCTCATGGTGCTGGACCGGCTGATGCCCCACCTGCACATCGGCAGCGACGAGCCGGAGGGCCTGCCGGCCCATTGGAAGCGCACCACCATGATCGTCCTGGCGGTGACGCTCCACAACATCCCGGAGGGCATGGCCGTGGGCCTCAGCTTCTCCGTGGCCGCCCAGAACGGCGCGCTGCCCGCCGCCGTGGCGCTGGCCATCGGCATGGGACTCCAGAACTTCCCGGAGGGCGCAGCCATCTCCCTGCCCCTGAAATCTCAGGGGACGGGAAACGGGAAGGCCTTCGTCTGCGGCGCCCTGTCCGGCGTGGTGGAGCCGGTGTTCGGGCTGCTGACCGTCCTGGCGGCGGGCAGCATCGGCGGCGTCATGCCCTGGATCCTGTCCTTCGCCGCCGGCGCCATGATCTACGTGGTGGTGGAGGAGCTGATCCCGGAGGCCCATCTGGGGGAGCACTCCCACGTGGGCACCGCCAGCGTCATGGCCGGATTTCTGGTGATGATGCTGCTGGACGTCATGCTGGCGTGAACTACACAAGACAGAAGCCGCCGCGCATCTGCGCGGCGGCTTTTCTGATCAGAACCTTTGAGAAAGCGGCGGCTTATTCCTCCCGCTCCGCCGCCAGCACGGCGGCGTACAGCTCGTTGCGGCTGAGGCCGGTGTGGGTGGCCACTTCCTTCACCGCGTCCTTGGTCCGGGCGCCCTCCTCCCGGAGCTGCCGGACCATGCGGACGCCGTCCTCCAGGGTGGCGGCGGGCGCCTCCGCAGGCTCTGCGCCGGCCACCACCAGCACGTACTCGCCCTTGGGCTCCGTCAGCTCGTAGTAGTCCACGGCCTCCCCGATGGTGCAGCGCATGGTCTCCTCATGGAGCTTCGTCATCTCCCGGCACAGGCTGATGCGCCGCTCCGGGCCGAAGGCGTCCCGCAGGTCCGCCAGGGTGGTGCGGAGCTTGTGGGGGGCCTCGTGGAAGATCATGGTGCGCTCCTCGGACTTCAGCTGCTCCAGCCGCTCCCGGCGGCTTTTTTTGTTGACGGTCAGGAAGCCCTCAAAGGTGAACCGCCCCGTTGGCAGTCCGCTGACCGCCAGAGCGCTGACGGCGGCACAGCAGCCGGGGATGGAATACACCGGCACGCCGTTTTCCGCGCACAGCCGCACCAGATCCTCGCCGGGATCGGAGATGGCAGGCGTCCCGGCGTCCGTCACCAGGGCGCAGGTCTCTCCCGCCAGCAGCCGGGACAGGATGGACTGTCCGGCGGTGACGTGGTTGTGCTCGTGGTAGCTCACCAGGGGCTTTTTGATGCCAAAATGATTCAGCAGCTTCATGGACACTCGGGTGTCCTCGGCGGCGATGAAATCGGCGTTTTCCAGGGTGTCTACCGCCCGGGGAGAGAAGTCTCCCAGATTCCCGATGGGGGTGGCCACCAGATACAGTGTTCCGCTCATGGCGTGTCCTCCGTTGTCCGAAAATAGATGGCGTCCAGTTCTTCCGTGGGGGAGCCGTCCGGCTTTTGCAGGATCAGGGGCGGCTCTACGGTCAGTCCCGGCTTTCCGCCCCGGCGGCCCTCCAGCAGCACCAGGGACGGCGCCGCCCCGGTCCGGTTCTCCACCAGCCGCAGCCGTTTGGGCTCCAGACCGGTCTCCCGCAGCAGGCACAGCAGGTCCGTCAGCCGCTCCGGCTTGTGGACCAGACAGAAGGCCCCACCCCACCGCAGGAGATACGACGCCGCCCGGCATACGTCCTCCAGGGTGCAGGACACCTCCGACCGGGCGGTGCGGCGGGCCTCCTCCGGCGCAATGCCGCCGCTGGACGGGGCGTAGTAGGGGGGATTGCATACCGCCAGATCGAAGGCCCCGGCCCCCAGCAGCCTCCGGATGTCCCGCAGGTCCCCTTGAATGGTGGTGAGCCGTTCTGTCAGGCCATTTTCCCCGGCGGCCTTCTCCGCCAGACGGACGGCGGCTCTCTGGATCTCCACGCCGGTGACGGTCAGGGACGGCTCCCGCTGGAGCAGCAGCAATCCCAGCAGCCCCGTGCCGCTGCCCAGATCGCAGACCCGCAGGCCGGGCTTCAGCCGGGGCAGGGAGGAGAGGAGAAAGGAGTCCGTGCCGGGACGGAACAATGCGTCGTCATAGAAGAACCGGTATCCGCCGGGGCGGAGAGACTCACTGTGTTCCATGCCGCGCCTCCTCTCCGTAAGTCCATGTTTTTATATTATAGGATAAATCCCGGAGCGCCGCAAGGGCATGTTTCCGGATAAAAATACATAATAAAATCCCGCAGGCACTGACCTGCGGGATTTTATGTATCGTCACAATTATTCAGCGGGGACGATGGCGCCGTTGGGGCAGGTGTCGGAGCAGGAGCCGCAGTCGAGGCAGGCGCCGGCATCGATCACGTAAGAATCATCGCCCTGGCTGATGGCACCGGCGGGGCAGACGTCCGCGCAGGAACCGCAGCTAACGCAAGCAGAAGTAATCTTATAGGCCATGGGAAACACCTCCAAATGAATTGTATCCCCATTGTAGCATATATTTTCAAAAATGCAAGGGGGAGAGCTGGAAGTCCCGGGAGAAAATTTTTCGAAAAGCGTCGGAAAAGCTGCAAAAAAGAAGTTTGTTAACACTAACTAGACAAAAATGTTCACAAAAGCATACGGGACGTTCCGACTGCGGCCGAAAGCGCGGAGGGATGTTATGAAATGAGAAAATAGTGGAAAGACTGAGCATATGTGGGGGTCCTGACGGCGACGGCGGGGCCCCGCGGCGGAAAGGAGCGGATCACAGTTATGAACGAAAACCGGTTTTCACCCAGAGCGGAGGAGGCCCTGCGGCTGAGCCAGGAGGCGGCGGGAGAGCTGGGCCACGGCTACGTGGGCACGGAGCATTTGCTGCTGGGCCTTCTGCGGGAGGAGGAGGGGACGGCCCGCGCCGTCCTGACGGAGGCAGGCCTCACCGCGGAGATGGCGGTGGAGATCGTGAAGCGCACCGTGGGGATAGGGCTGCCGGGTACGGACCCGGCCCAGGGCCTGACGCCCAAGGCCCGGCGGGTCATCGAGATCGCCGTGGAGGACTCCGCCCGGGGCGGGTGCAACTTTGTGGGCACGGAGCATCTGCTGTCGGGCCTGCTGCGAGAGGGGGGCACCATGGCCGTCCGGGTCCTGCGGATGGCTGGCTGTGAGCCGAGGCGACTTTACAGCATTCTCATGAACAAGGTCCGGGAGCAGCCCCGGGGCTGGTCCGGCGGCACGAAACCTCCGGCCCCCAGTCCCCAGTCCTCCGACGCCAGATTGAAGACCCTGCGGGAGTTCTCCCGGGACTTGACCGCCGATGCCCGGATGGGCAAGCTGGACCCGGTTATCGGCCGGGAGAAGGAGATCGGCCGGGTCATTCAGATCCTGTCCCGCCGGACCAAGAACAACCCCTGCCTCATCGGCGAGCCCGGCGTAGGCAAGACCGCCATCGCCGAGGGGCTGGCGGAGAAGATCGTCCTGGGGGACGTGCCGGTGGAGTTGCTGGACAAGCGGGTGTTCTCCCTGGACATGGGGGGCATGGTGGCCGGCACCAAGTACCGGGGCGAGTTTGAGGAGCGGGTGAAGAAGGCCCTGGGGGAGGTCCGGGCCGCCGGGGACGTGATCCTGTTCATCGATGAGCTGCACACCATCGTGGGCGCCGGGTCCGCCGAGGGGGCGGTGGACGCCGCCAACATCATCAAGCCCGCCCTGGGCCGGGGGGAGATCCGTGTGGTGGGAGCCACCACCCTGGACGAGTACCGGCGGTATATCGAGAAGGACGCCGCCCTGGAGCGGCGCTTCCAGCCGGTGCAGGTGGGGGAGCCCTCCCGGGAGACGGCCATGGAGATCCTGCGGGGCCTGCGGCCCCGGTATCAGCAGCACCACCGCCTGACCATCACCGACGAGGCCCTGGAGGCGGCGGTTTCCCTGTCGGTGCGGTATATCAGCGACCGGTTTCTCCCGGACAAGGCCATCGACCTCATGGACGAGGCGGCGTCCCGGGTCCGCATGGAGGGGGAGGAGCTGTCCCCGGAGCTGAAGAGCCTGGAGGCCAAGCTGACGGAGCTGCGGAAGGACAAGGACGGCGCCGTCATGGACCAGGACTTCGAGCGGGCGGCGGAGCTGCGGGACATCGAGCAGAACTATCAGCAGCAGGTGGAGGCGGAGCGGGAGAAGCGCCGCCAGGGGAACTGCGGCCACCGTCCCGTCACGGCGGAGGACATCGCCGCGGTGGTGTCCGGCTGGACGGGGATCCCCGTCACCCGGCTGACGGAGGATGAGTCGCAGCGGCTGCTGCACATGGAGGATCAGCTCCACCGGCGGATCGTGGGGCAGGACGACGCCGTCCGGGCGGTGGCCCGGGCCATCCGCCGGAGCCGGGTGGGACTGCGGGACCCCCGGCGGCCCATCGGCAGCTTTCTGTTTCTGGGCCCCACTGGCGTGGGGAAGACGGAGCTGTGCAAGACGCTGGCGGAGACCATGTTCGGCGACGAGCGGGCGCTGATCCGGCTGGACATGTCCGAGTATATGGAGCGGCACACGGTGTCCCGGCTCATTGGCTCGCCCCCGGGCTACGTGGGCCATGAGGAGGGCGGCCAACTGACGGAGAAGATCCGCCGGAAGCCCTACTCTGTGCTGCTGCTGGACGAGATCGAGAAGGCCCACGAGGATGTCTGGAACGTCCTGCTGCAAATTCTGGAGGACGGCCGGGTCACCGACGCCCAGGGCCGGGCGGTGGACTTCCGGAACACGGTGGTGGTGATGACATCCAACGTCGGGGCGGGGCACATCCTCTCCTCCGGCGGGCGATTGGGCTTTGACAGCGCTGCCTCCGGCGACGAGGAGGCGGCCTTCCGCCGGACACGGGAGACGGTGATGGAGGAGCTGCGCCGGACCTTCCGGCCGGAGTTTCTCAACCGGGTGGATGAGATCATCGTGTTCCGCCGCCTGAGCCGGACGGACATCACGGAGATCGCCCGGCGGATGCTCCGGGCCACGGCGGAGCGGATGGCCGCCGTGGGCATCACCCTCCAGGCGGACGAGGACGCGGTGGAGGAGCTGGCCCGGGAGGGCTACGACCCCAAATACGGCGCCCGTCCCCTGCGCCGGTGCCTCCAGGAGAAGCTGGAGGACGCAGTGGCGGAGCAGCTGCTGGACGGTACGCTGCACTCCGGCGACACCGCCCGTCTGACGCTGGAGGGAGACCGACTGCTGGTGACGAAGTAAGTGTCAAAGCGCCGGTGAAAAAACCTCTTGAATTTCCAGGGAAACTGTGGTATTGTAAGAGGACTAAGCCGGTGTGTTGGAATTGGTAGACGAGGTGGACTCAAAATCCATTGCCAGCGATGGCGTGCGGGTTCGAGTCCCGCCACCGGCACCACGTCGGAGCAAGCTGCATATCGCTTGCTCCGACTTTTTTCAAAAGTCAGAGCGCGCTCATTTCGCTGCTCCTCCTTTCCAAACCGAACCCGCTTCGCTGGGCTTCGGTTTGGGTTTGGGTGCAGACCTGAAAACTGGAGCCTCGAAACTGTTCGCGCTTTCCACGTCGGAGCAAAGTCCGCTTTGCTCCGACGTTCTTTTATTCCTATGGAACAAAAGAACGTCTTCCGCCCGCTCCCTTGCTCTTCCTTTCCGCCCGCGATTCGCTCCGCTGGATTCGCGGTCGGTTTTTGACCGGGGATGAAACGAAAATATCCGGATTGAAGCCACCGGCACCATGGCGAGTGTTCTTACAGCATTTGAAAGGCTGTTAAGAGCACTCGCCTTTTTTACACAGCGGGTTCACAGGGGGCGTAGTTGACAGCTACGCCTTTTCTTGTATTGACCGACACCTGGGGTGCCGGAAGTGGGAACACATCGGGGATGAAGATAGCGCCCACACAGTTGTAATGGATCACAAGGTGCTGCACCCATTCGCCTTCGATCTTCTCTGCCTGATGGACTTCGATGTGATCGATCAGTTCATTGAGCATACGGGGCGTCAGGGTCTTTGCCTTGGTGTATTTGCGGACGGTGCCAATCAACATATCCGCTGTCACGGACTTGCAACTGAGCTTGCGACGCGGCGGGGAACTTCATCCCCTATGAGGCTCCTGTGGACGCCTGGGTGACCATTCGGCCCGGCGACATCCTGGCGGTGTTCCCGGAGGACGTCCACATGGCGAAGGTCTGTCCGGTCCGTCCGATCAAAAGACCAGGCTGTCCGGCCCGGACAAGATCCGGGCCGGACGGCTTTTTTCGTCAAAAAAAGAAATAATCTCAAATAATCCGCCGGAGGATTTGACTTCGGTATATGGGTATTTTATAATAGATTCAATCGGTATTTCCCAATGAAATCAACTTCCCTCCCAATGAGGACATGACCGGAATTTATATGAAAGAGAGTGGAGAGAAAATGAACAACATTGATCCCCAGAGCTGGAAACAGGACCTGCCGGCTTTCCGGGAGAAGACCGCGGCGTTCTATGCCGGAGAGCTGGACAAGGCGGCCTACAAGGGTTTCTCCGGCCTGTATGGCAGCTATGCCCAGAAGGGCGGCAAGGCCAGCATGCTGCGCCTGCGGATGACCGCGGGCCGCGTGACCAAGGAGAAGCTGGCCTTCACGGCCAAGGCCATCCGGACGTATCCCGTGCCCCGGGCTCATTTCACCACCTGCCAGACCATCCAGCTCCACGACCTGGCGCCGGAGACGGTGTGTGCCATCATGGAGGGCGCCCTGGACTGCGGCATTGTCACCATGGGCGGCGGCGGAGACTTCCCCCGGAACGTGACCTGCTCGCCCCTGACCGGCGTAGAGGAAGGGGAGTACTTCGACGTGCTGCCCTGGGCAGAGGCCGCAGGTGAGTACCTGATGCACTTCGTCAAGGCGGAGAAGATGCCCCGGAAGCTGAAGGTGGGCTTCTCCAACTCTCCCGCCAACGTGCCCCACGCCACCTACCGGGATCTGGGCTTTGCCGCCCGTCCCGACGGCACCTTCGATGTCTACAGCGCCGGCGGCCTGGGCAACAACCCCCGCTTCGGCGTGAAAGTGGCGGAGGCCGTGGCGCCGGAGAAGATCCTCTATTACATCAAGGCCATGTGGCTGACCTTCCGCGCCTACGGCAACTATGAGAACCGGGGCAAGGCCCGCACCCGCTATATGCAGGAGTCCCTGGGCGGTCCGGAGGCCTATGTGAAGGCCTATCAGGAGAAGCTGGCGGAGGTGCTGGCCAGCGGCGAGGACCTGGACATCCATCCCGCTCCCCAGACCATCACCAAGACCGGCGACGGCTCCACCGTGGAGGACCGCCGTGTGCTGCCCCAGAAGCAGCCGGGGCTGTACACCGTAGTGTGGCATCCCATCGGCGGCCAGGCTGCCCCGGAGACGCTGTGCGCCATCAGCGACGCTCTGGCGGACATCGAGGGCGCGGAGATGCGCCTGTCCCCGGACGAGACGGCCTACATCATCAACCTCACCGGCGACGAGGCCCGCCGCGTCCTGGACGTGACGGCGGACAGCGCCCGGAGCCTGTTCGAGATGTCCGTCAGCTGCATCGGCGGCACCACCTGCCAGGTGGGCACCCGGGATTCCCAGGGCCTGCTGGCGGCCTGCGTGGAGGCGGTCCGGGCGGCGGACCTGCCCGACGGCGCTCTGCCCCAGATGTACGTCTCCGGCTGCATGTCCTCCTGCGGCACGCACCAGACCGGCGTCATCGGCTTCCGGGGTGCGTCCAAGCTGGTGGACAAGAAGCCCCAGCCCGCCTTTGCCCTGTTCGTCAACGGCGAGAGCCGTCAGGGCGCGGAGACCATGGGCCGGGAACTGGGCACCATCCTGGAGAGCGAAGTTCCCGCGTTCCTGGTGGAGCTGGGCCGCATCGTGGCAGCCAGCGGCATGGATTTCGCCGCCTGGAACCAGGCCAACCCCGACGGCATCGAGCGCGTGGCGGAGCCCTACCTGAAGTAAATACGGCGAAAGCAGAAAACATCCCGTGCCCCATTGGGGCACGGGATGTTCGCGTATCGAAGGAAGGGAAGTCCCCATCAGCCGTTGAGGATCTCCATAAACTCCTCGCCGGTGATGGTTTCCTTCTCGTAGAGGAACTGGGCCAACTGGTCCAGCTTTGCCCGGTTCTCCGTCAGGATGGTCAGCGCCTTGTCGTGCTGCTGCTTCACCAGCTCCACCACCTGACGGTCGATCTGAGCCTGGGTCTCGGCGGAGCAGGCCAGGGAGGTGTCGCCGCCCAGATACTGGTTGTTCACCGTCTCCATGGCCACCATGTCGAAGTCCCTGCTCATGCCGAAGCGGGTGACCATGGCCCGGGCCAGCTTGGTGGCCTGCTCGATGTCGTTGGAGGCGCCGGTGGTGACGCTGTTGAAGATCAGCTCCTCCGCTGCCCGTCCGCCGGTGTAGGTGGCGATCTTGTTCTCGATCTCCTCCTTGCTCATCAGATAGTGGTTGCCCTGCTCCACCTGCATGGTATAGCCCAGAGCGCCGGAGGTACGGGGGACAATGGTGATCTTCTGCACCGGGGCGGAGTTGGTCTGCTTGGCGGCGACCAATGCGTGGCCGATCTCGTGATAGGCCACGATGCGCTTCTCATGGTCCGTGAGGATGGCGTTCTTCTTCTGATAGCCGGCGATGACCACCTCGATGCTCTCCTCCAGGTCCGCCTGGGTGGCGAATTTCCGGCCGTCCCGGACGGCCCGCAGGGCAGCCTCGTTGACGATGTTGGCCAGCTCCGCGCCGGACGCGCCGGAGGCCATCCGGGCCACCTGCAGGAAGTCCACGTCCTCCGCCACCTTGATCTTTCTGGCGTGTACCTTCAGGATGGCCTCCCGGCCCTTCAGATCCGGCAGCTCCACCGGCACCCGGCGGTCAAAGCGGCCGGGACGGGTCAGGGCGGGGTCCAGAGACTCGGGACGGTTGGTGGCCGCCAGAATGATGACGCCGCTGTTACCCTCGAAGCCGTCCATCTCCGTCAGCAGCTGATTCAGGGTCTGCTCCCGCTCGTCGTTGCCGCCCATCTGACCGCCGCTGCGCTTCTGGCCGATGGCGTCGATCTCGTCGATGAACACGATGCAGGGTGCCTTCTCCTTGGCCTGCTTAAAGAGGTCCCGGACCTTGCTGGCGCCCATGCCCACGAACATCTCCACGAATTCGGAGCCGCTCATGGAGAAGAAGGGCACGTTGGCCTCACCGGCCACGGCCTTGGCCAGCATGGTCTTGCCGGTGCCCGGAGGGCCTACCAGCAGCACGCCCTTGGGCATGGAGGCGCCGATCTCCCGGTACTTGTCCGGATTGTGCAGATAGTCCACGATCTCCTGAAGGCTTTCCTCGGCCTCGTCCACGCCCTCCACGTCGGTGAACTTGATGCCGTCGGAGGACTTGACGTAGACCTTGGCGTTGCTCTTTCCGGCGTTGAACATCATGGAGTTGGGACCGCCCATCTTCTCCATCATCTTCCTGGACATGAACTGGCCCAGGGCGATGAAGATCACCAGGGGCAGGACCCATCCCAGCAGGGACACCAGGAAGGACGTCTGCTCAATCTCCTCGCCGGTGGTGGAGACCCCGGCGGCCAAAAGACGGGGCAGCAGATCGTCGTCAGGCACCATGGCGGTCTTGAAGATGGTCTTTTCCTCCCTGTCCGTGAACAGAATGCGGTTGTCCTGCTCCTGGATCTGGGCGCGGCCCACCTCGCCGTTCTCCGTCATGGTGACGAAGGTGTTGTAGTCCACGTCCTTGATCTGGTGCTCCGACAGCCAGGGCATGGCCAGGAAGTTGAACAGCATCACAACGATCAGAACAATGCCGTAGTAGTAAAGCAGAGGCTTTTTCGGGGGTCTTACTTCATTCATATGGTCTCCTCCTTTTATGTGCAGCCGGAAGGACCGTCCTGGGGCGCTTCCGGCAATTCCGCCGCGGAAAGACTTTACCGGCGGGATCATCCATATCTTGCTCTATTATGGCAGACATTGGGGGCCGCGGCCACTGTCAGATTTCCTCAAGTGTATAGACAAAACCGGAGAAGTGTCAAAAACACGCTTCTCCGGTTCGGAAACATACGGGAAAAGAGATGAAACTCATCTGCCCTTGCCGTCCAGTCCCTCAAACAGCTGGCAAAGCTGCTTGGACAGATGGTCCACGTCCACAGAGGTTTTTCCGCAGTTGTTCAGCAGGACGCCGGTGATGCCATAGGTGTAAAAATCCAACACCACCTCGGGGTCGTAGAGACTCATGGAGCTGTTGGGCCCGATACGGCGGGCCAGTTCCTGCAAATAGGTGCGGACACCCTGGATCACCAGCCGCTCCACCTGATCCCGCTTCTGGGAGAAGACCAGTTTGTCCAGCAGCTCATGGTGCCGGATGGCCATGATCACGAAATTCCGGGTGGCCTCCTCCGGCGTTTTGGCTGCCAGGCCCCGTTCCAGCGCCTCCTGGACGGCCTGCCCGATGGTCCATTCGATGACGTCCAGAATGTCCTGAAAGTGGTAGTAGAAGGTCTGCCGGGAGATGCCGCAGGCCTCCACCAGATCCGTCACCGTGATCTTATCGAGGTTTTTATGCTGGGCCATGGACAACAGGGTCTCGGCGATCAGTTTTTTGGTTTTGTTGGACATCGTCTGCCCTCCCGCGATGAGGTATACTTTTGAATACTATCATACTACAAACCGGAAGGGTTGTCCAGAAAGAGTGAAATTTTTCACAGTGATGGAGAAACAAACGGCGGGCCGGAATATCCGGCCCGCCGTGTTCCTGTTGCTTTGGCAAAGTGAACCCCCGGCTTTGCCGGGGGGCTAAAAGAGCTTATAGCGATGAAAAAAGTAAACAAGAAAAAGTCCCCGAGTTGAAATGAGAAAAGGTTTGCCGACCAAACTTACATCAACCGGAGACTAATTCATGACAAATTGTAAAGCTACCGATTTGAAAAGCCTCACAATCGGTAGCTTTGGCCCGTTTACGGGCGGTGGGGCAAGTGATGCGAGCGAAAGATTTTTCAATGCGTCTTGAGACGCGTGCCGGTATTAAGCCCTTATAGGGCTTAATCAAGCCTCCGGCTTAGCCGGAGGTTTTGACTTTTTACTTTCAATACGGTCTTCATCTCATGCTCCTCTCTGTCTGATGGAAGGAGAATACGCGCGGGGAAAGGCCCGGGATGCCGCGTCCGGACCCGGAGACTGTCCGCCGGAGCGGCGGGGCGCAGGTCCCCGCCTGCCAAAGGATTTCCCTCCCTGCACCTGATGCGGGAAAAAGCTGTGAGTTCAAAATAGCATGGGCGTGCGGAATTTGCAATCACTTTTCACGCCGGTGGCCTCCGGAGATTGGAGAACAGGAACACGAAAAGGCCCATGCCGCGGGCCATGGCATGGGACATGACGGTCCCGAAGACGATCCCCTGCGTTTTTTCTGGCCTGATTGAGCAGAGAGAGGTCCCGGGAATGCGTGATGTGAAAAGAACCCCTGCCCCTCGGGAATGAGGGGCAGGGAATCAAGGTGACAGGGATACTTCTCTGAATTACACTCCGCCTGTGAGCAGGGTGGGAAGCAGGAGCGTAATCTGCGGGAAGATATTTAAGAGGATCAGCGTGATGATCAGGGGAATCAGGAACGGGACGACGCCTTTCATCAGGGTCTTGAACTTCATGTTTCCGACCCGGGCGACGACAAACAGGGCGGTGCCCATGGGAGGAGTCAGGATGCCGATCATGAGGTTGAAGATCACGACTACGCCAAAGTGAATGGGGTTGATTCCGTATGCCAGTACCGCGGGGAGCAGAATCGGCACGAGGATCATCTGAAGCGGGAGCGCGTCGATGCATGTGCCGAGAATCAGCAGTACGATGTTGATCATCAGCAGCAGCGTCAGCTTGGAACTCACGTGGCTGGTGAAGAACGTGGCGATCGCCTGCGGCATCTGCTCACGGGAGATCACAAACTGGAACAGGGTTACACCGAGCATCATCAGCACGATGGTTCCGCTTGTCTTGATGGAGTCGAGACAGATCTTGAAAAAGTTCTTCAATGTAAGCTCTTTGTATACGAAGAATCCGAGGACCATGGTGTATAGAGCGGCGAACACGGCAGCTTCGGTGGGGGTGAAATAACCCGAGAAGATACCTACAAGGATGATTACCGGAGTTAAAAGCGCCCAGAAGCTCTTCTTGAAGGAGTTTGCTCTGTAAGACCAGCTTCTCTTCGGCTCGGAGGGATAGTTTCTCTTGTGAGAAAGAATCGAGCACATGATCATCAGCGCGACAGTGGTGAGCAGGCCCGGCAGGAAACCTGCCATGAAGAGCTTTTCAACGCTCTGGTTTGCAAGCACAGCGTAGATGATGAGCGGAGTGGAGGGAGGAACCAGCGGTCCGATGATGCAGCTTGCCGCTGTAATTCCGCCGGCAAAGCCTTCGTCAAAGCCCGCGTCCTTCATGCTCTTGATCTCCAGCTGGCCAAGTCCGCCCGCGTCCGCCAGGGCAGAACCGGACATACCGGAGAAAATCAGGGATGCGAGGACGTTTACGTGTGCAAGGCCGCCCTTTCTGTGGCCGATCATGGACGCGGCGAAATCGAAGATTCTGGTGGTAACACCGCCGCCGTTCATCAGGTTACCCGCAAGAACGAAGAACGGTACTGCCAGCAATGTCTGACTGTTGATACCATTGAACATCTGCTCCAGCGCGAAAGGAACGAGACTCCAGCCTCCCGATGTGGCGAAAAAGAAGACGGAAGCCATGATAAGGGCGTATCCCACATGGACGCCGAGCATGATCAGGATAAACCATAACACAAAGGTCAATGCCATTTGCATATTACTCATCCTCCTTTATGTCATAGAAGTCATTCTTGGAGTCTTCAACGACCCAAGCCCGTATAACCTCACCATGCCTGACGATGTTGACAAGCTGCGCGACCATTTCAATGATCGTCAGGGCCGTCCATAAAAACATTGCGCCATACAGCCAGCTTTCGCCGATCCCCAGCGTTACAAGCGGCGTATAGGACTTTCTCTCTACGATGGAGAAAGTGTAGTAGAAGATCATGGACAACAGACCGATCATGATCACGTTGATGAACGCTTCAATAATGAGCTGGACCTTCTTGGGAAGAGAGAGCAATATAGCGTCGATTCTGACGTGAATATTTTCTCTCTGCGCAAGATGGCAGCCAAGGACACCCATCCATACAAACAACAGGCGGCTTGTCTCATCTGTCCATGCAGAAGGAGAGCCGATTTTTCTTGATACAGCCTGCCAGAAAAGAGAGAACAGGATGATGTTAAAAAGAATCACCGCAACAAACTGCTCCAGTTTTTCCAGTGCGTGAATCGCATCAGCAGGCGTTTTAATAGTCATTTTGCCAACTTTCATAGTAAACCCCCAAAAGACCATAAATGCCGATGTAGTTAAGGGGCCTCGAAGGGCCCCTTAAAACTACTGATTACTGTCTAGCTTCTTCGATGGCCTTTACAGCTGCGTCGCCATACTTGGCAACATACTCATCGTACATCGGCGCGCATGCCTCTCTGAACGGCGCCTTGTCCGGAGTTGTAATGGTCATACCGTTCTGCTCGAATTTCTCAATAAGGGCCTTTTCATCGTTTACGAAGGTCTCCGTATGGAATGCGGCTGCGTCAACAGCGGCCTTCGTGATAGCATCCTGCTGTGCGGGAGAGAGCTTATCAAAGACAATCTTGCTGATGATGTAGTTGTTGTCGTTGATGATGTGACCCGTCAAAGCGCAGTAATCCTGAACCTCGTAGAACTTCTGAGCGTCGATGGTGGAAAGAGGATTCTCCTGTCCGTCAACCGCGTTCGTCTTCAGGGCGAGATACACTTCCGCGAAGGGCATCGGCGTAGCGGCCGCTCCGGAATACTTGGCAAACGCGAGGTTGGCATCAGCGTTCGGCACTCTCAGCTTCATGCCCTTCATGTCATCGATAGATTCGATCTTCCTGTTGGACGTGGTCTGTCTTGTTCCGTTATAGGCATCGGCGAGAACCTTCCAGCCGCGGGACTCGAGCTTCGCGTAGATGGACTGACCATACTCGGTATCGTTCAGAGTTCTGATCATGTGATCGAAATCATCGAAAGCGAAGGGATAGCCGAAGATCTCGAGTTCGGGCTCCCAGAGGCCCATTCTGCCAGTCTCTGCGAAAACCATGTCCAGCGCGCCAGCCGCGACCTGATCGATCATAGCTCTGTCATCACCGAGCTGTCCGCCGGGATAAATCTCCACGGTAATGGAACCGTTGGAATACTCGCTTGCCTTCTCAGCAAGCAGCTCTGCCGCCTTGTACTCGTTGGAAGAGGTGTTTGCCTGGAAGCCGATCTTCAATGTGACGTTCTTGTCGGGCTGTGCAGCCTGCGCAGAAGCCTGTGCAGAAGCCTGCGCATTCCCTCCGGAGGAGCTGCCGCATCCGGCCAATGCGAGTACGCCGGTTGCGACAACCAAAAGTGCCGCGATCATTCTTTTCATTTCTTTTCTCCCTTTCCGCATTAAATTATAGTATTCTTCATCGGCAGGAGCCGTTGAATACACTGTGAAATTGCCTATGTTTTTCATTTGTCGTTTTTTGTATATATACATAGTAAACAACAATTTTGCAAATGTCAATAAGTTTCCGCCTGCCTGCTGTGAAAATTATTTTCAAAAAAATTGGTAATTGTGTCAAATTTTCAAAAGCGGTTTTCATCTTGTATTCTGCCGCCATGTATGCTATTATGAATATAAATAAGCATTTTTCCCATGAACTTCATCTGAGAGGGTGGTTTTTTTGATCTATACAAAGCGCAAGGATATGGAACGCTATCTGGGCATGAGCGACACTCTGGACACCGCCATCCGCTATCTGGTCTCCGCCGACCTGACGAAGCTGGCCATGGGCCGCAACGAGGTGGACGGCGACAACGTGTTCATCAACCGGTTCGACTACACCACCATGCCCGAGTCCGAGGCCGCCTGGGAGGGCCACCGGGACTACGCCGACATCCATGTGGTGCTGGAGGGGGAGGAGCGCATCGGCGTCACCGACGCGGGCTCCCTCACCGCCGGAGAATACGACGCGGCAGGGGATTTCATCCCCTATGAGGGTCCGGTGGACGCCTGGGTGGCCATGCGGCCCGGCGACATTCTGGTGGTGTTCCCGGAGGACGTCCATATGGTGAAGGTCCAGCGGGGCGGCCCCTCCGCGGTGAAAAAGGCCGTGTTCAAGGTGAAGGTCTGACCCCGTTCCTGAAAAACAGACCGTCCGGCCCGGACAGATTCCGGGTCGGACGGTTTTCTGCGTCTGAAGGAGCCGGCGGAGGCGCCGGTCCCAGTGAATTGTCAAAAACACGCTTCTCCGGTTCGGAAACATACGGGAAAAGAGATGGAACTCATCTGCCCTTGCCGTCCAGTCCCTCAAACAGCTGGCAAAGCTGCTTGGACAGACGGTCCACGTCCACAGAGGTTTTTCCGCAGTTGTTCAGCAGGACGCCGGTGATGCCATAGGTGTAAAAATCCAACACCACCTCAGGGTCGTAGAGACTCATGGAGCTGTTGGGCCCGATACGGCGGGCCAGTTCCTGCAAATAGGTGCGGACACCCTGGATCACCAGCCGTTCCACCTGATCCCGCTTCTGGGAGAAGACCATTTTGTCCAACAGTTCATGGTGCTGGATGGCCATGAGCACGAAATTCCGGGTAGCCTCCTCCGGCATTTTGGCCGCCAGACTCCGTTCCAGAGCGTTCTGAACGGCCTGCCCGATGGTCCACTCGATGACGTCCAGAATGTCCTGAAAGTGGTAGTAGAAGGTCTGCCGGGAGATGCCGCAGGCCTCCACCAGATCCGTCACCGTGATCTTATCCAGGTTTTTATGCTGGGCCATGGACAACAGGGTCTCGGCGATCAGTTTTTTGGTTTTGTTGGACATCGTCTGCCCTCCCGCGATGAGGTATACTTTTGAATACTATCATACTACAAACCGGAAGGGTTGTCCAGAAAGAGTGAAATTTTTCACAGTGATGGAGAAACAAACGGCGGGCCGGAATATCCGGCCCGCCGTGTTCCTGTTTTTTACTGTTCCAGGGGGAGGAGGTTCTCCTCAGTCTCGGGGTCAAAGAGATGGATCAGGTCGCTGCGGAAGGTGAAGTGGACCTGCGCGCCGTAGGCGAAGCCGCCCTTGTGCTCGCTGGCCAGCTCGGTGGTGGGGACCCGCAGCACCACGTCCCGTCCGCCGGCGTTGACGTGGAGATGGATCTCGCTGCCCATCATCTCGCTGACGTCCACGGAGCCGGTGAGGCAGTGGGGGCCGCTCTCTGGCACGAAGGAGACGTGCTCGGGACGGATGCCCAGGGTCACGGCCTTGGCGGGGATGTTCCGGGCCTTCAGCTGGGCCTGGATCTCGGGGGACAGCTCCATGACGGCGTCCATGACCTTCACGGCGTATTTTCCGTCCTCCAGCAGGAGCTGGCCGTCGAAGAAGTTCATCTGGGGCATGCCGATGAAGCCGGCCACGAAGATGTTGGCGGGATGGTCGAAGACCTGCTGCGGCGTGCCGATCTGCTGGATGAAGCCGTCCTTCATGATGACGATGCGGTCGCCCAGGGTCATGGCCTCAGTCTGGTCGTGGGTGACGTAGATGAAGGTGGTGTCGATGCGCTGGCGGAGCTTGATGATCTCGGCGCGCATCTGGTTGCGGAGCTTGGCGTCCAGGTTGCTGAGGGGCTCGTCCATCAGGAACACCCGGGGGCTGCGGACGATGGCGCGGCCGATGGCCACGCGCTGGCGCTGGCCGCCGGACAGGGCCTTGGGCTTGCGCTCCAGATACTGGGTAATGTCCAGAATCTCGGCGGCCTCCCGGACCTTCCGGTCGATCTCGTCAGCGGGGACCTTGCGCAGCTTCAGGGCAAAGGCCATGTTCTCATACACGGTCATGTGGGGATACAGGGCGTAGTTCTGGAACACCATGGCGATGTCCCGGTCCTTGGGCTCCACATCGTTCATGCGCTTGCCGTCGATGAGCAGGTCGCCCTCGGAGATGTCCTCCAGACCGGCCACCATCCGCAGGGTGGTGGACTTGCCGCAGCCGGAGGGGCCTACCAGCACGATGAATTCCTTGTCCGCGATCTCCAGGTTGAAGTCGTGGACAGCGGTGACCTTGTTGTCGTAGATCTTTTTGATGCCTTTCAGAGAAACAGTTGCCATTGAAACGGCCGTAAGAGCCCTGCATCCGCACGGACTCCCTCGCGGCAGAGGAGCGGAACCTCTGACGTATTACGGCAGGTCTCCACACTGCCGCACCGCCGGCCGGCGGATATGGTCTCCTCCTTTTTTATGGCTGGCCGAGCGCTATAGGGATGGAGTAGCACACGGCGCCTGATTCAAAAATTCGGGGAAGGGTTCAGTCCTGCACCAGAGCGCCCTTGAACACGATGGAGCGGATGGACAGGTCGGTCTTGTCCAGCAGGACGAAGCTGGCCTCCTTGCCGGTGTCCAGACTGCCGGCCCGCTGGTCGATGCCGATGGACTGGGCGGGGTTGAAGGACGCAGCCCGGACGGCGTCCGCCAGGGGGATGCCGAAGGACACGGCCTGCCGCAGGCAGCCCATCAGGCTGGTGACGGACCCGGCCAGGGTCTCCGGATGGCCCAGCATGGTGGCGCGGTTGCCGTGGACCTCGATCTCCTGGCCGCCGAAGGGATAGACGCCGTCGGGCATGCCCGTGGCCCGCAGGGAGTCGGAGATCAGGATGACCCGCTCTGGCCCGAACAGCCGGAAGACGGCCCGGACCACGCTGGGGTGGATGTGGATGCCGTCACAGATCAGCTCGGCCCGGACCTCCGGATGGTCGAAGGCGGCGCCCACCACGCCGGGCTCCCGATGGGTGAAGGGGGGCATGGCGTTGAACAGGTGGGTGGCCTGCCGGGCGCCGGCCTCGTAGGCGGCGCTGGCGGTCTCGTAATCCGCGGTGGTGTGGCCCAGGGAGACGTTGACGCCGTCGGCCCGGGCGGCGCGGATGAACTCCAGGGAGCCGGGCTGCTCCGGGGCCAGAGTCACCAGCTTCACAAGGCCGTTCGCGGCCTCCTGGAGCCGGTGGAGCATATCGCCGTCGGGATCGTGGAGGAAGGCGCCGTTCTGAGCGCCCTTCTTGGCCATGCAGAGGAAGGGGCCCTCCAGATGGAGGCCCGCCAGCTCCGCGCCGTGGGACGCCGCCGCACGATGGGCCGCGGCGTTTTTGCAGATGGCCGTCAGCTGGTCCTCCGGCAGGGTCATACCGGCGGGGCAGATGTAGGTGACGCCCTGGCTCAGCTCGAAGTCGGCCATGCGCTGGAGGCCGTCGGGAGTGGCGTCGCTGAAGTCCTCGCCCACGCAGCCGTGGAAGTGAACGTCCACCAGACCGGGGATGACGTAGCAGCCCGCGGCGTCCAGGGTCTCTCCGTCGCCGCTGGCGGCGGAGAGGAGGGTGCCGTCGGTGCAGACGTCCCGCTCCACGAAGCCCTGTTCCAGGTCAAAGACCTGGCCGTTGATCACTCGCATACGTGTACCCCCGCGGCCACCAGCTTGCTGAGGGCCGCCTTGTCGCCCACCAGGACCACGTCATTGTGGAGCTGGAGGATGGAGGCGGGGCACTGGGGGGTGATGGGGCCGCAGAACGCGTTGTACACGGCGTCGGCCTTGTCGGCGCCGCTGGCGATGAGCAGCACCCGGCGGGCGGCCATGATGCAGCCGATGCCCATGGTCAGGGCCTGACGGGGCACATCGTCGGCGCTGGCGAAGAACCGGGCGTTGGCGTCGATGGTGCTCTGGGTCAGATCCACCACGTGGGTCTCCTTCACGAAGCAGTCGCAGGGCTCGTTGAAGCCGATGTGGCCGTTGCGGCCCAGGCCCAGCAGCTGCAGGTCGGCGTAGCCCAGGGAGCGGATCAGCTCGTCGTACCGGGCGCACTCCGCGGCGGCGTCGGTGGCCAGACCGTCGGGCACGTGGGTGTTCTCAAAGTGGATGTCGATGTGGTCGAAGAAGTTGGTCTGCATGAAGTACCGGTAGCTCTGGTCATGGGTAGGGGCCAGGCCCTTGTACTCGTCCAGATTGACGGTGTGGACCTCCTTGAAGCTGAAGTCGCCCCGCTGGTTCCAGACGGTCAGCTGCTTGTAGGTGCCAACAGGGGTGGAGCCGGTGGCCAGACCCAGCACACAGTCGGGCTGGCGGATGACCTCGGCGGAGATGAGGTTGGCGGCCCGGCGGCTCATGCCCTCGTAATCCGCCTCTTGATAAATTCTCATAGTGCGATTCTCCTTTGCTTGGATAAACTGCTCAGCAGTACTTGGCGATGGCGGCGTCGATCATGGCGGAGGCCTCGTCCACGACGGCCTGGTCGCTGTCGATGAGGGCGGGCATGGGCTTGCGGACGGAGCCGATGTCGCAGCCGTGCTTCTTCAGGACGCCCTTCATCACGGCGTACAGGTTGCCGTGGCCGGCGCACAGCTTGTAGATGATGCGGCAGATCTCGTTCTGGATCTCGGCGGCGGGCTTCATGTCGCCGGCCTGATACAGGTCGTAGACCTTCTGGAACAGTTCGGGCATGACGGCGTAGGTGCCGCCGATGCCGCCGGTGGCGCCCATGGCCAGGCCGGAGATGAACTGCTCGTCGGGACCGTTCATGACCACGAAGTCGGCTCCGCCCTCATCCTTCCACATCTGGATGTCCTGGGTGGGCATGGAGGAGTTCTTGACGCCGATGACCCGGGGATTCTTCCGCATCTCCTGGAGCAGGGGGATGGACAGGGCCACGCCCGCCAGCTGGGGGATGTTGTAGATGATGAAGTCGGTGTTGGGAGCGGCGGCGGAGATGTCGTTCCAGTACTGGGCGATGCCGTAGGGCGGCAGGTGGAAGTAGATGGGGGGGATGGAGGCGATGGCGTCCACGCCCAGGGACTCGGCGTGACGGGCCAGCTCCTGGGAGTCGGCGGTGTTGTTGCAGGCAACGTGGGCGATGATGGTCATCTTGCCGCCCACCTCGGCCATGACGTTCTCCAGGATGACCTTGCGCTCGGCCACGCTCTGGTAGATGCACTCGCCGGAGGAGCCGCCCACATACAGGCCCTTGACGCCCTTGTCCAGCAGATACTTGGCCAGCGCCCGGGTGCGGGCGGGGCTGACGGAGCCGTCGTCCTCATAGCAGGCGTAGAAGGCGGGGAAGATACCCTGGTATTTCTTGATGTCAGTCATTGTTATACAGATCCTTTCTGTTTATTTGGTCGATCCTGAAAGTGAAACCATCAGCCCTTCACGGCGCCCATGGTGATGCCTTGCGTGAAGTACTTCTGGAAGCAGAGGAACACGATGATGATGGGCACGGCGGCCAGCGCGGCGCCGGCCATGATGAGGCCGTAGTCGTTGGACATCTCGCTCTGGAGGCCCGCGATGCCCAAAGCGATGGTCTTGGCGTCGGACTTGGACAGCATGATCAGCTGCAGGGGATACTCGTTCCAGGCGTTGATGAAGGTGAAGATGGCCAGCGCGCCGATGCCGGGCTGAATGATGGGCAGGGCCACGTTCATGAAGGTCTTGACCTCACCGGCGCCGTCGATGCGGGCGGCCTCCAGCAGGGAGGAGGGAATGCCCTCGGAGAACTGCTTCATCAAAAACACGCCGAAGGGCCAGCCCACCACCGGGAAGATCACGGCGAAGATGGAGCCCCAGACGGTGTCCACCAGATGCAGCAGCGACATCTCCCGCAGCAGGGGGATCAGGATGACCTGCTTGGGCAGCGCCATGGCGCACACAAACAGGGAGAACACGAAGCCCCGGCCCCAGAAGCGCTTCTTCGCCAGGGCGTAGCCGGCGAGAGACGCGCTGAAGCAGGTGAGGGCCATGGCCACCACGGAGATGAACACGCTGTTGAACAGCCAGCGGAGGGCCAGCGGCATTCCGACGCCGAACAGCGTGGTCTGGGTCTTGAACAGGCGGGCGAAGTTGCCCCAGGAGATAGAGGTGGGGATCCACTTGACGGACTCACCGGCCTTGATGATGATGTCGCTCTTCTCCTTCACGGAGCCGGTGACGATCCAGTACAGGGGGAACAGGAAGAAGATGGCCAGCGCGATGAGCAGGATCACGCAGATGACGAAATACGGAGTTACCTTTCTCTTTTTACCAGTCATGCTCTCGCCCCCCTTATTCTGTAGTGCCGCCGTTCATGACCTTGAACTGCAAGGCGCTGAACAGGGCGATGACGATGGCCAGGATCACACCCATGGCGTCGGCGTAGCCGAAGTCCTTGGTGGTGCGGAAGGCGATCTCGTACAGGTAATACATGACGGTGCTGGTACTGTAATTGGGTCCGCCGGAGGTCAGCAGCTGGATCAGGGCAAAGCACTGGAAGCTGTTGATGGTGGTGATGACGGCCACGTACAGCGTGGTGGGCATGATGGAGGGCCACTTGATCTTCCAGAACACCTGGAGATCGGTGGCGCCGTCCACCTGGGCGGCCTCCACCAGGGAGTTGTCCACGTTGCCCAGGGCGGATACGTACAGCACGATGGGCTGGCCGATGGAGGTGGTGAACAGGATGAGGATGATGCACCACAGGGCCGTCTTCTCACTCTCGGTCCACATCAGGCCCTGGCCGCCCATGGTGCGGATGACGTAGTTGAACAGGCCGTTGTACTTGTCGAACATCCACTTCCAGACCACGACGACGGCCACGGAGCCGGTGACCACCGGCAGGTAGAACACGCAGCGGAAGAAGGAGCGGGCGGCGGCGTGCATCTTATAGATGGCGGAGCCCACCCACAGGGAGAAGGCGGTGACGGTGGGGACCGCCACGATCACGATGATGACGGTGTTTACTGCGGATTTCAGGAAGATGGGGTCCTTGAACAGCCGGATGTAGTTGTCCAGGAACACGAAATGGGAACCAGTGTTGACGTTACTGAAGTTGGAGTCGGTAAAGCTGGTGACAACGCCCATGGCCATGGGCGTCAGGACAAAGCCAACGAAGAAAAACAGCGCCGGAAGCAGGAACAGATAGGAGACGATGGTTTCTCTCCGCTGGAGAACAAGGCTGCGCTTGGGTGCTTTTGTGGTTGCCATGGGGCTTCCCTCGTTTCATCAAGTCATGAGAAATCTCGCTACGGGGTCACTCCCCCCCGCCGCTGATGCAGAGGGAGGGAGTGAAAACCGTTATGCTCAGCCGTTGGCGTTGGTGTTGAAGGCGTCGGCGGCTTCCTGAGCGGGGGTGCCGTTGAAGACCTGCTGCAGCATGTTGAACCACAGAGGCCGCATGGCGGCGAAGCCGGCGCGGGTGTTGTAGTAGGGACCGTAGTACTGAGACCAGGAGGCCAGCAGGCTCATCTCCTCGTTGCCCTCATACAGGTTGCCGAAGGAGGCGCGGACGGGGAAGGCGCCGGTCTGGACAACGCTCTTGGGACCCCACTCGGCGTCGTCGCAGATGAAGGCGATGAAGCGCTTGGCGGCGTCGGCCTTGGCGTCGTCGCCGTTGTCGAACACGCAGAAGCCGTTCACCAGGTACTCCAGCTCGGGCACGCCATCGTCAGAGGGGAAGGGAACGGAGATCTGGGTGTAGTCCTCGGAGGCGTAGCTCTTGGCGTTGGAGGTGCCCCAGCAGAAGGTCATGGCGCAGGTCTCCTGCTGGAACTGCTGCAGCTCGTCGGCGGCGGCCATGGAGAAGCCGGCGTCCATGGACTTGTTGTCATACATGGACTTCAGCAGTTCCAGAGCCTTCACGCCCTCGGCGCCCACGTTCCACTTGCCGTCGGAGCCGACGATGGTGCCGGAGTACAGGTTGTTGACGAGAGCACGGGTGCCCTGGTCGCCGCCCTGGGCGCCGCAGTAGACGATGCCGGGAGTCATGCAGACGCCGGCGTCGCGCAGAGCCTCGCACATCTTGACGAAGTTGTCGGTGGTCCAGGTGCGGTCGCCCTCCAGGTTCACATACTGCAGGGCGTCAGCAGCCTCCAGCATCTCCTTGTTCAGGCCCATGTAGAAGGGAGAGGAGGAGATGGGATACATGTAGTAGGAGCCGTCGGCGCCCACGCAGGTCTCCAGCAGGCTCTCGCTGGCCAGATCGCTCTTCAGGGAGTCGATCATGTCGTCCAGGGAGACCAGGTTGCCGGCGTTGCCGTACTCGATGATACGGCCCGGAGCGTCGAACAGAACGTCAGGGGCGGTGCCTGCGGTGATGGCGGAGGTCAGGGCGTCGGGGCCGGACTGGAAGTCGATGGTCTCAACGGTGATCTTCACATCGGGGTTGTTGGCCATGAAGGCGTCGGCCAGCTCCTGCTCATAGCCGGAGTCCACGCCGAAGGTGGGGAAGGCCCACCAGACGATCTCGGTCTGAGCGGCAGAGGGGGCGGAAGATCCGGCGCTGGCGCTGCTGGCGGAAGAGGCGGGAGCCTTTTCACCGCAGGCGGCCAGGGACAGGACCATTGCGAGAGACATGACGAGCGCAAGAACTTTTTTCATCTTCATTCCTCCTGATATGATAAAAATAGCGTGCCGGGTTCCATTGCCTATGTGCAAATTGTACAATCCCTGGAAAGGGTTGTCAAGTCGTCCGCAAAAAAATTTTCAAAACCGTCAAAATATGAAAAAATTTTGAAACAACTTGTGGATTCTCCCTGAAAACCGGACCGTCACACATGCTTTTCGGACAGGGCCTCCGCCACCAGCTCCCGCTGATGCCGGCACCGCTCCATGTCCCGGCGGCACATCTCGGAGAACAGAACGTCGATGAGATACAGCTGGGCGATGCGGGCGGCCACGGAGCCCAACTGCAGGGGACCCTCGATGGAGCCGCACTGGAGCACCACGTCCACCAGGGCGGCGCCGGGGGAGCCGGGGTAACGGGTGACGAGGATGCTCTTGGCGTGCTGCTGCCGGGCCACGTGCAGGACATCCATCAGGTCCTTGGTGGAGCCGGAGTAGGAGAAGAACAGAATGGCGTCCCGCTCCGTCAGACTGGACGCAGTGATGACCTGCATGTGGGAGTCCGCCACGGCGAAGAAGCCGGGGAAGGCGGTGGTGAACAGGTGGGCGGCCTCCTCGGCCATGAGCATGGAGCCGCCCTGGCCCATGCACAGCACCTTGTCCGCCGCCGTCAGGATATTTGCCGCGGCGATGATGGAGTCCGGGATGATGAGGGACTGGGTCTCCCGGATGGCGTCGGTGTCCACGCCGGCCAGCTTGGCGCACAGGTCCGGCACGGTGTCTTCTGGCAGGATCTCGCCGTGCAGGGGATCGGAGCTGGAGCGGCCGGCGGTGGCGGCGGCGATGGCCAGACGGAAGGCGCTGTAGCCCCGGTAGCCCATCCGGCGGCAGAAGCGGGAGATGGTGGCCTCCGCCACGCCGCAGGCGGCGGCCAGCTCGGAGATGGACATGGTCTGAGAACGCTGGCCGTTGGCCGTCACGAAGGCCGCCAGCTTTTTTTCAGAGGCGGTAAGCTGGTAGTATTCGCGGGTGATGCGGGTAAAGACATTTTCTTCAGGCATTCGGGGACGCCTCCTCTCCGTTTGTCGCGGAGCGGCTCAGCGATCCAGCAGCTCGCCCAGCATGGTGTCGCACATGATCAGGCAGCGGGGAAGATGGAAGGGTCCCTTGAAGGTGGAGCCCTTGGTGGAGGGCTGGGTGGGCAGGCCGTCCCGGCGGAGGTAGCCGTACCACTCGCCGAACTCGGGATCGGAGAAGTGTTCCTTGCAGTAGGTCAGGGTCTTGTCGAACCAGTTGAGATACTTCTCGTCGCCGGTGTCCCGGTACAGCATCAGGGAGGCGATGAGGATCTCGTTGTGGGGCCACCACAGCTTCATGTCGTGCTCGTAGGCCTCGGGGGGCTTCTTCAGGCAGTCGGTGAAGTACAGCAGTCCGCCGTACTCGTTGTCCCAGCCGGCCTCGATGGCCCAGTCGAAGATCTGGGCGGCCTTCTTCACCAGCTCCTGATCGCCGGTGCGCTTGGCGTGTTCCAGCAGGAACCACACGCCCTCGATGTCGTGGCCGGGGTTGACGGTGCGGCCCTCGGTGTAGTACAGACGGGGAGTGCCGTCCACGTCCACGTTCTCCAGCACGCACTTCAGCTCGGGATGGACGTGATACTTGAAGATCTCATCCACGCAGGCCTGAGCGCGCTCCTCGTACAGGGCCTTCCGCTCCTCGTCCACCCGCAGCATGACGCCGGTGACGTTCAGGATGATCATGGGGATGCCGAAGGCGCGGCCGGAGCGGGTCTCGGGGATGGTCTTGGGGCCCATGCCCACGGGGTCGGGCATGCCGTGGGCCAGATCCCAGTACAGGTCGTAGGCCCGGCGGGCGCGATCCAGGTTCTCCTTCTCGCCGGTGACGCCGTAGTACTCGGCGTTGGCCAGGGCGTAGAAGGCCTCGGAGAAGTAGTAGCGGCGCTGGCGCAGGGGCTTGCCGTCCTCGGTGACGGTGAAGTACATCCGGCCGCCGGCGGCGTGGTTGATGCAGTATTTCTCCAGGAAGTCCAGGCAGCTCTTGGAGGCCGCCAGCCACTCCTCCCTGACGCCGTAGGTGTGGCACAGGAAGGCGAAGATCCAGCCGCAGCGGCCCTGCATCCACACGCTCTTGTCGGTGGAGTAGATCTCACCCTTGCGGTCCAGGCAGGTGTAAACGCCGCCGTGTACCCGGTCCATACCGTTCTTCAGCCAGAAGTTGGCGCAGACGTCCAGTTCGTTCTGCACCCAATCCCGATAGGATTGCAGCTTTGCTTTGTCCATGTTTTGGGCACCATCCTTTCGTTTGATAACTCCATCATATGTCCTTTTGTGCGGTACGTCAAGAAATTTTAGAAAAAAATTTTCAAACTCTTGACAAAATGAAAAAAGCTGGTAGCCTATGAGGTGAAAGCAAAAGCAGTCCGGCCATAAAAACTGTTTAAATTCATAAAGGAGGATTCTGGTTATGAAATACCTCGGCATCGACGTGAATGTGAAGAACCTGCCCCCGCTGGACCCCGCGTTCATTCCCCTGAACCTGTTCAATGAGGCGTTCCTGAAGGACGCCAGGGAGCCCTTCGACGTGGCTGTGGAGCGCTCCCAGGGCCAGATGGCCGTCTACCGCACCCGTGTCCACGGCACGGAGGACATGCGGGAGGCGGACATCTACTACATCGACCGCATTATCAAGACCCTGCTGTGGGTGAAGGGCGGCTTCCGGGTGTACCTGGCCGGCAACGAGGCCGTCTGCGACGCCATGAAGCAGCACTACTCCGCCGGCGGCTCCCGGGACTTCGACTTCGACTACATGGGCAATGTGTTCGAGCATCCCTTCGAGGTGCTGCGGGTGGACCGGGTGCCCGAGGAGAAGAGCTTCTCCAAGGCCATCGGCCGCCATCTGGACGGCTGCCGCATCGGCTTCGACGCCGGCGGAAGCGACCGCAAGGTCTCCGCTGTCATCGACGGCGAGAGCGTCTACAGCGAGGAAGTGGTCTGGTTCCCCAAGACCAACTCCGACCCCGACTACCACTATAACGGCATCGTGGCGGCCCTGAAGTCCGCCGCCGAGCATCTGCCCCGGGTGGACGCCGTGGGCGTCAGCTCCGCCGGCGTGTACATTGACAACCGCACCATGAACGCCTCACTGTTCCTAAAGGTGCCCAAGGACCAGTTCGATGCCAAGGTGAAGGACATCTACATCCGCGCCATCACCGACACCTTCGGCGACGTGCCCTACGCCGTGGTCAACGACGGCGACGTGTCCGCCCTGGCCGGCGCCATGAGCCTGGAGGACAACAATGTCCTGGGCATCGCCATGGGCACCAGCGAGGCCGTGGGCTATGTGGACGAGGACGGCAACATCACAGGCTGGCTCAACGAACTGGCCTTCGTCCCCGTGGACGCCGCCCCCACCGCCATGCAGGACGAGTGGTCCGGCGACATCGGCTGCGGCGTCAAGTACTTCTCCCAGGATTCCGTCATCAAGCTGGCCCCCGCCGCCGGCATCGAGCTGGACGCCTCTCTGTCTCCCGCCGAGAAGCTGAAGGTGGTCCAGGGCCTGATGGAGCAGGACGATCCCCGGGCCGCCAAGATCTACGAGAGCATCGGCGTGTATCTGGCCCACGCCCTGACCCTGTATTACGAGCTGTACGGCTACCGCCATGTGCTGCTGCTGGGCCGCGTCATGAGCGGCAAGGGCGGCGACCTGCTGCTGGCCACCTGCAAGAAGGTGCTGGCCGACGAGTATCCCGAAGTTAACGAGAAGATCCATCTGGCCCTGCCCGACGAGAAGTTCCGCCGCGTGGGCCAGTCCGCCGCCGCCGCCAGCTTGCCCGAGCTGAAGAAGTAAGCGGTGAAGAAGCACATCGTCTGCCTGGGGGATTCCAACACCCACGGCTACTGCCCGGACCCCGCCGACTGCGCCGACGGGGCCCTGGCCCGGTTCAGTGAGGAGGAGCGGTGGCCCCGCCTGCTGCAAAAGGCGCTGGGAGACGACTATCTGGTGATTGAGGAGGGCCTCTCCGGCCGCACCACGGTCTTTGAGGACCCGGTGGAGGAGGGACTGTCCGCTCTGCCGTACCTGCGTCCCTGCCTGAAGAGCCATCAGCCGGTGAGCCTGCTGATCATCATGCTGGGCACCAACGACACCAAGGAGCGGCTGGGGGCCAACGCCTACGCCATCCGGAAGGGCATGGGCCGTCTCATCGAAAAGGCCCGGACCGTGGACTGCTGGGGTCCGGACGGAACGCCCAACATTCTGCTGATGGCCCCGCCGGCCATGGGAGAGGGCGTCCTGCGCTCCTACGCGGCGGAGGAGATGGGCACCGGCGCCGTGGAGAAGTCTCGTCAGGTGCCGGGGCAGTTCCGGTCCCTGGCGGAGGAGCTGGGGGTCCATTTCCTGGACGTGGGCGCCCTGGGCTGCGCGTTCAATGAGGTGGACTTCATGCACCTGACCCGCGCCAGCCATGCCCGTCTGGCGGAGGTCCTGGCGGAGCTGGTGCCGGAACTGGCGTAAGGCGGATCACCGGCAAAGCACGCATTCTCCGGTACGACAAAAAACTGGACACGGCCATTTACGAATCAGATGTGCAAACCAAACCGGTTTGCACATCTTCTTATATATTCAGAAAACCGCTCCCCGGCCGGGGAGCGGTTACGTTTGGCGTTATCGCAGATACCAGGGCGTCTCCCCGTCCGCCGTCTCCTCCGACGGCGTGTACTGCCGGAACACCGGCTCCAGCAGGAAGGACACCGCCAGGGCGTCCAGGGCGGGGGTCAGCAGCATCAGGCCGTAATACCAGCCCTTCAGCGTCACCAGGATGAACAGGCCGTTCACCACGCCCGCCCCCACCAGCCGGGGCAGATGGCGGAAGGTGAGCCGCAGGCTGTTGGCCAGCAGGCTCCCGGCGGTATAGGTGAACCGGGACAGCAGGGGGAAGGCGCAGGTCAGCACGGACAGGGGGATCAGCAGGCACACCAGATAGGCCGCCCGCAGGACCACCCACACTGTCTCACCGGTACCGGCGGCCATGGTGAAGAAGATCCAGCCCGCGTCCAGGATCAGACCCAGCGCCAGCAGGATCACGGCGGCGCCGGTGCCGGTCTTCAGATTCTGCCGGAAGGCGGAGAGGAAGGAGCGGTAGGCGCCGCCCTCCTTGTACCGCAGGCATTTGACGCAGCTGTAATACAGGGCGGCGGTGGCGGGGCCAACGGTCACAACGGGCAGGGAGCAGACAAGCCACAGGAAGCTGAGCACCACAATGTCCAGCACCCGTCCGGTAAAGCGGAAGATGGGGTTCTCCGGATTGAAAAAGCTCTGAAACATAAGGACCTCCGTGTGCTACCGGCGGCGGGGACGGGGGACGCCGCGGGCCGGGTCGTTTGTCTCAGTATAGCATTCTTCGATCCGTTCCGCAACTCCCCGGCAGCGATCAGCCTATATCCAGGTCCCCGGTGGCGGGATTGTCCAGCAGCGTGCCGTTCTCGTCGAAGCGGGAACCGTGGCAGGGACAGTCCCAGGAGTGTTCCTGGGGATTCCACTTCAGCGCGCAGCCCATGTGGGGACAGCGGTGCTTCGACACCGTCAGCAGATTCGCGGTGGCGGTGACCCCGTTCACCAGCAGCTGGGGCCGGAGCATGGTCCGGGAGGGGGAGAACACCGGCGCGAAGGGATTCTCCTTTCCCTGCACCAGATCGCTGAGGATCATGGAGGCCACCATAGCGGAGGTCATGCCCCACTTGTTGAAGCCGGTGGCCACGAAAAAGCCGGGAGTCCGCCTGCTGTACTGGCCAATATAGGGCACGCCGTCCAGGGACATGCAGTCCTGGGCCGCCCAGCGGCAGCGCTCCCGGGCATCCGGATAGTGGGCATGGGCGAAGGCTTCCAGCTCCGCCCAGCCGCCGTCCGGATGGCCGGTGCGGCGGGCGCCGCCGCCCAGAAGCAGGAAGCCGCCGTAATTGCGGAAGGACAATCCGGTGCCCGACGCGTCCACATACATGCCGTCCAGATCCGGCCCGTTTTCCAGCGCCAGCACGTAGGAGCGGTGCTGGTACAGCTTCAGGAAATAGGCGCCGTGCTTGTTGTTCAGGGGGAAGTGGGTGGCCGCAATGACGTTTTCCGCCCGGATGACGCCCCGGTCCGTGACCACGGTCTTCCCCTCAAAGGCCCTGGCCGCCGTGTGCTCCCGGATGTGCAGCCCCTGTGCGATGCCCGCCGTCAGCTTCAGAGGGTGGAACTGGGCCTGCTCCCGGAGCCGGACGGCTCCGGCGGTGGGGAAGGGGAGGGGCAGCTTTTCCACCAATTCGGCGGGTGCGCCGATGGCCTCCAGGGCGCGTAGCTCCCGCTCCAGCTTGTTCCTGTCCTCCAAGGTGTAGACGTAGGCGTCCTTTGTCTCCAGATCGCAGGGAAACCGCCTGGCCAGCTGCCGGTACCGCTTCAGGGCCGCCTCGTTGGCCCGCCAGTACAACCGGGCGGCGCCCACGCCGAACTGGCGGACGAGCCTGTCATAGATCAGTCCGTGCTGGGAGGTGAGCTTCGCCGTGGTGTTGCGGGAGACGCCGCTGCAAATGGTGTCCGCTTCGATGAGCAGATAGTCGATGCCCCGCTGTTCCAGAGCGTAGGCGCACAGCAGTCCGGCAAGGCCGCCGCCGATGATCAGCACATCTGTTTTCACGTCCTGTTCCAGACGGGGGAAGGACGGCAGCTCCGCCGCGGCCGTCCAGATGGAGTCCAGCATATTTCATCACCGGGGATAGTATGCGCGCCGGAGGAAAAAATATCAGGCCGCGGCGGAAAATCAGGCGGCGGGAGTGGGTTTGCCCTTTCTTCCCGCCCTGCCGTCGGGTAAAATAGAGGTATGGGGGATGAGCTCCCCTTTTTGGAAGATTTTGAAAAGTTTTAAAATAATTTCTTTTCAGTGTAGTTTTCGCTGGCAGAACCGTAGTGAATATGTGAAGGGAAAAGGAGGCGGCGCCATCGATGGAAGATCAGAAAATTCTGAAGCTGTTTTTTGAGCGGTCGGAGCAGGCCATCCGGGAGATGGATGCGAAGTACGGCAAAGACTGCCACAGGCTGTCAAACAACATCCTCAAAGACCAGCTGGATGCGGAGGAGTGCGTCAATGACGCCTATCTGGGCGCCTGGAACGCCATCCCGCCGGCGAAGCCCGATCCGCTGTCCGCCTATCTCTACAAAATCGTTCGGAACATCTCTCTGAAGCGCTATTACGCGAACACTGCCGTCAAACGGAACAGCAGCTATGACGCGGCCATGGAAGAACTGGAAAACTGCCTGGCGTCCTCCAACACCGTGGAGAGCGAGATGGAGACCAAGGAATTGGTCCGCATCATCGAGGCATTTCTGGATACGCTGTCCCTGGAGAATCGGGTCATCTTCCTGCGGCGATACTGGTTTTCGGATCCCTACGCGGACATCGCGGCGCGAATGGGCATGACAGAGAAGAATGTATCCGTGCGGCTCACCCGAACCCGCGCACAGATGCGGAAATACTTTCTGGAAAGAGGGGTCATCGTATGAACACACAGAAATTTTCAAAGGCGCTGGGCGAGATCAGCGACGACTATATCACCGGGGCTGGATCCTACGTGCCGGACAAGAAGCGGAACCGCACCCGGCGGATCTGGATGCAGGTGGGCGCCGTGGCGGCGGCACTGATCCTGGTGTTCGGCATCAATCTGACCTACGCCAACTTCAGGGTGGACTCGGTGGTGGGCATCGACGTCAATCCCAGCCTGGAGATCAGCGTCAACCGGAATGAAAAGGTCCTGTCCGTCCAGGCGCTGAACGAGGACGCGGAGATCGTCCTGGACGGGATGGATCTGAAGAACGTGGATCTGGACGTGGCGGTCAACGCGGTCATTGGCTCCATGCTGAAAAACGGCTATCTGGACAAGGCCAACAACGCCATCAATATCTGCGTGGAGAACAGTGATCCTCAGCGCAGCGAGGCGTTGAGCAGAAAGCTGACGGAGGCGGTCAACAGCATTCTCTCCAGCAACGCGGTGAACGGCTCTGTCATGACCCAGACCACGGAGAAGAACACCCAGCTGGAGCAGTTGGCCAAGGAGAACAATGTCTCCGTGGGCAAGGCGGCGTTGGCGGAGCAGGCGGTGACTGCGAAGGACGGCGCCCTGACCTTTGAGGACGCCGTGAAGATGCCGGTCATCGACCTGTGGGAGATCGTCTATCCGGAGAGCACCACCATGATCTCCCTGGAGGACGCCAAGGCCATTGCGCTGGAGAAGATCGGCAAGACGGCCGGCCAGGTGACGTTCCTCAAGGAGGCGTTCTATGAAAAGCAGCTGGTCTATCTCTACGACCTGGAGATCCTCACCGACACTTACAAGTACGGCATTGAGATCAGCGCCCTGTCCGGCGAGATCCTGAACTTCTATCCCACGAAGCTGAACGGCGGAAACCAGGTGAATACCATCCCCGACGGACTCATCACCGCCGAAAAGGCGCAGGAGATCGCGTATGCGGATGCCGGTGTGAAGTCGAGCCAGGCGGAGCTGAAGAAGTGCAAGCTGGACGAGGATGACGGCGAGTGGCTGTATGAAGTGGAGTTCAGGTCCGGAAAGAATGAGTATGAGTACGAGATCGACGCGAAGACCGGCAAGATCCTGAGCCGGGACATGGAGCAGGAAGAGGAGGATCAGACCTGGAGTGCCGGCAGCGCGCAGCCGGAGCTGATCAGCCGGGAGAAAGCGCTGAAGTATGCCTACAGCAAGGCTGGCGTCAGCAGCTCCGACGTCTCCAACGTCCGGTGCAGCCTGGACGATGAGGACGGCAGCTGGGTCTACGAGATATCCTTCCGGTCTGGCCGGAGCGAATACGAATATGAGGTCGACGCCGAGAGCGGCGAGATCCTCAAACAGGATATTGAGGCCGAAGCGGATGACGAGGATGAGGAGGACGACGATCGGGACGAAGACAATGACAGAGATGACGACGATGACGATGACAGAGACGAAGACGATGACTGAGCCGCTGTGATTTGAGACCGGAGGACAGTACATCGCAAAAACAAGACGCCGCGGCCAGAAAGCCCTCAGGGCATCCGGCCGCGGCGGTTCGTTTCCCAGCTGATCCACAACTTTTAAAGAAGAAAAAACCCTGAAACCAAAAGGTTTCAGAATTTTTTGGTCGGAGTGTCATGAAAGGATCTGTCAAACGTAAGTAAAATCAATGGTTTGCAAGCAGCAAGCAAGATGCTTTTATCCAAATGAAAATAAAATAGTCAGCGGCATGGTTCAAAAGCAGATTTGAGTCATGCATTTCATAGGCTCAAAAACGAAATGCAATGAAACAAATTCTTGTTTTTCATGATCCGTATCATCTGTAAGTGAAACGATTCCACGTGTAACAATGCCGGTCGCTTCATGATCAGAATTGAAAACAACACCACCGCTTGCAGCTTTTTTGAAAGACTGTATTGACAGCTAATAATTATTAGCTTATAATTTAGCTAATAATCGTTAGCTACGAGGGTGTTATGAAAAACGAAACGACGAAACAAAGAATTCTGACGGAAGCAGTAAAACTGTTTTCAAAAGAGGGATATGAGGCTGTCAGTGTCGATCAGATCGCAAAAGCTGTCGGTATCAAAGCCCCTTCCCTTTATAAGCATTACAAAAGTAAACGCGATATTTTTGACAGCATCTTACGGGTCATGGAACAGCGGGATGGAGAAAACGCGATCGCCTGTTCTTTGCCGGAAGGAACGGCAGAGGTCATGCCGGAAGCCTATGAACGATCGTCCATAGAGGATCTGATCACATTCAGCAAACAGCAATTCCGTTATTGGACGGAAGATGCGTTTGCATCTGCTTTCCGTAAGATGCTGACGGTGGAACAATACCGCAGCGAAGAAATGAACGGCCTTTACCATCAGTATCTTGGTGCCGGCCCGCTGAACTATGTCGCGGATTTATTGGGTTCTCAGGCGGAAGCCCTGACTTTTTATGGCCCGATGTACCTATTGTACAGCGTCTACGATGACGCGGAGGATAAGGCGTCCGTATTTGCCTTGCTGGACGCCCATTTGGAGAGGTGGCGCAGATGAATTTTTTGATCCCGGACCGCTGGGCGGCGCTGGCCGATCAGTACCCCGAACTGACCGTGGGGCGGATCACGTTACAGGAAAAGGGCATGTACCGGATCCGCACCAGCATAGGCGAAGAGAACGCTCTGGTTTCCGGTAAGTTTCAATTCGATGCCCAGTCCCCGTCCGATTACCCCGCCGTAGGCGACTATGTGATGGTCAACTGTGCCGATCCGGATACTGCCATCATCCATCAGGTGCTGCCCCGTAAAAGCCTGTTTGTTCGCAAGGCGGCAGGCACTTCTAAAACAGAACAGGTAGTGGCTGCCAATATCGACACTGTATTTCTGTGTATGAGCCTGAACAACGATTTCAATCTGCGCCGATTGGAGCGCTATCTTGCCGTTGCATGGGAAAGCGGAGCGGATCCGGTGGTGGTGTTGACAAAAGCGGACCTGTGCGCGGACCTGCCCCAAAAACAAAGGGAAGTGGGAGCCATCGCCATGGGCGTGGAGATTCTCACCACCTCCGCCATGGAGTCGGACGGATACCGGCAGATCATGCCGTATATCACGGAGGGCAGGACCGTTGCCTTTGTGGGTTCCTCCGGTGTGGGCAAGTCCACGCTGATCAACCGCCTGCTGGGGGAAGAACGCCTGGCAACAGACGGTCTTCGAAATGATGATAAGGGCCATCACACCACGACCCATCGGGAACTGCTGGTTCTGCCCAACGGGGCCATGGTCATTGATACACCGGGAATGCGTGAACTGGGAATGTGGGATGCCGCTTCCGGGGTCGGGCAGACCTTCGGAGATATTGAAGAACTGGCAGCCCGGTGCCGTTTCCGCAACTGTTCTCACTCGGGCGAACCGGGCTGCGCCGTCCGGGCCGCCATCCGGAGCGGTGAACTGGACAGCGGCCGCTGGCAGTCCTATCAGAAGCTGAAAAACGAGAATTCCTATGCCGCCGACAGCGAAAGCTATCTGGCCGCAAAAGAAAAGAAATCCAAAGAGATCTCAAAAATCAATAAGTATAACAAGAAGAGGTAATCTGCATGAAATATCCGCTCAGTGAAAAATACAACACGCCGGAACTCATGGGGAAAATCATGGGTCCAAATCCTATGAAATTGGAGGAAGAACTTCTGACCGGTCATCAGATCCCTGCCGGGAGCGTGGTCTGTGACCTTGGCAGCGGACAGGGGCTGACCAGCGTGTTTCTGGCAAAGGAATACGGTTTTACTGTCTATGCCGCAGACCTGTGGAGCGATCCGGAGGAAAACCGGCGTTTTTTCCGGGAAATGGGGTTATCCGAAGCAGAAATCATTCCAGTCAAAGCGGATGCAACCGCTTTGCCATTTGAAACAGAATTTTTTGACAGCATTGTCAGCACGGATTCCTACAATTATTTTGGCCGCAATCCGGACTTTCTGGATCGAAAGCTGCTGCCCTTTCTCAAGAAAGGCGGATATGTCTACATCGCGATCCCGGGCATGAAGCATGATTGTCACAAGCATTTGCCACCGGAGTTGTTGCTGTCCTGGACGCCGGAACAAATGGACTATATGCATGATGTGGCCTACTGGCGCGACATGGTCAGCCGGAGCGGGGATGCCGAGATCATCGAAGTCAGCCAGATGGAATCCAATGAAGAAGTGTGGGCGGACTGGCTAAGGCAGGAGAATGCGTATGCGATCGGCGACCGCAAAGCCATGGAAGCCGGTGGGGGAAAGTATTTGAACTTTATCAAAATCGTGTTGAGGAAAAAATAAGAATGAATGCGAAGGCCGCCAATTTCCGGGCAAGACAAGCGCATTGGGCATAAAAAATAAATCGACAGGCTTCCTATCGAAACCTGTCGATTTTTGGTCCGAGTGACTGGATTTGAACCAGCGGCCTCTTGACCCCCAGTCAAGCGCGATACCAAGCTTCGCCACACCCGGATTTGCTGTCTCGTTCGTTTGTTTTATTCGTTTCAGTCTGGCCGATTGACCAAACCTTCCGGAAAAAATCCTGAAACCCAAAGGTTTCAGGATTTTTTGGTCCGAGTGACTGGATTTGAACCAGCGGCCTCTTGACCCCCAGTCAAGCGCGATACCAAGCTTCGCCACACCCGGATTTGTTGCCTCGTTCGTTTCAGCTTATTTAGATTACCACACCTCCCAGGAAAAATCAACCCCTAATTTCAAAAAAATCATTTTTTTGCAGCGGCGTTTGACAGGCGGAAGAGATCGTTGCGCTTCCGGGAAAAAGCTGATATATTGATAAATGCTTCTGAACGAGTACTGAGATACAGAAAGGGGAATACCATGGTTTTCGACGGCATCCTGTTCGATCTGGATGGTACCCTCTGGGATTCTGTGCCGGAGGTCATCCTCTCCTGGAATCAGGTCCTGGCCCGCTGCGGCGCAGGCCGCCCGCCGCTGACGGAGGAGGAGATGAGCGCCTGCATGGGCCTGCGGCAGATGGAGATCGCCGCCCGGCTGTTCCCTGATCTGCCGGAAGAGCGGCAGGCGGAGCTGATGGAGGCGTGCTTCGACGAGGAGAACCGATATCTGGCCGTCCATGGCGCCGCCGTCTATCCCGGCGCGGAGACGGTCCTGGCGCGTCTGTCGGAACAGTGCCCGCTGTTCGTGGTGAGCAACTGCCAGGACGGATATATCCAGGCCTTCTATCAGGGGACCGGGCTGGGAAAATACTTTGCGGATTTCGAGTGCGCCGGCCGCACCGGACTGCCCAAGAGCGAAAACATCCGGCTGGTGGTCCGCCGCCATGGCCTGAAACGCCCCATCTATGTGGGCGACACCGCGCTGGACGAACGATCTGCCAGAGAGGCCGGAGTGCCCTTCCTGCATGCGGCCTATGGCTTCGGCGTTGTGGAGGGCGTCCCTGCCGTTCACAGCCTTGCAGAGCTGCCGGAGACGCTGGAACGGCTCGGAAAATGAGATGGCGGACCTGTCTGAAAAAAGCAAGAGGCCGTACTCCTGTAATGAGTACGGTCTCAGGCTGTCGAGAAACCCGGTTGCGCAATTAGGCGGCAACCGGGTTTTCAGCACATATTCGGGAAAATAGAATCGAAAATAGGAAATGGGCAGAGTCATTCCATTTCCA